>NZ_JBOGBT010000071.1:0-34554 GCF_051656365.1 Silvania sp.
GAAACCCAGGTTCCCGCGCTGACTAACAGACGGTGCGCGCTGTACTCACCTTCCGGCGTGTTGACGGTAACGCCGTCGTCATGATGGGTAATCGCGCTGACCGGGCAGTTAAAGAGCTGTGCGCAACCCGCCTCATTTGCCAGGGCAATCCAGGTTTTAATCGCCAGCTCGCTGCGCAGGACGCCAGAGTTAGCTTCAAACAGCCCGATATACCCCTCTGGCACCTGAATTTCCGGCCAGCGGCTCATTACCGCGGCGGCATCGAGCCGTTCCAGATCCAGATTGAACTGCCGGGCGCTGTGCTCGACGTTTGCCAGAAACGTTGAATCGGAGGGCCCCAGGTTCACGACGCCAGTGCGTTCAAACACCGGTTCGCCGCTGATGTCAGCCAGCTCATCCCATAGCGCCTGCGCACGTAACACAAGCGGCACATAACGTTCGCCTTCGCCGTACGCATGGCGCATCAGGCGGGTGTCGCCGTGGTGGCTGCCTTCGGTGTGGGGCGGCATATGGGCGTCAATCATCAGAACGTTCAGCCCGGCCCGGGTGGCGTAATAACCGGCCGCAGCCCCCACGGATCCACTGCCAATAATGATAAGGTCGTATTTCATCAGGATCTCTTAACGCGTTTCGTGGCTTAGAAGAGTAATTAACATGGCGGGGTTATACAAGGGTGAAATAATTGAGGCACCGTCAGGTGCCTGTTGGGTGAAAATGTGGCATCAACTTAATGCCGCTTATACTCATTTTCCTGGTAGTCACTGGATTCTATTTTTGCAATACCGGCTTCTAAAATAGAAATAAACTGACGTGCAACGTCTGTGGTGAGCCACAGCGTCTGCCCAACTTCCGATTCTACATGGTCGGGGTGATTCGGGGTCTGGTAATGCAAACGCAGCATCAGTGCGTCATAGCTGTCCACGGTGCTGATATCCCAGCCAACGAGAGGATGGGTCTGGATGACTTCATTATTCTTTTCCATCATAACCCCCTGAATACGTGTTTAAAGACAACGACTGTGAGGTTCAATCCGTGTTTTTCTGAAGCAATTTCAGTATATCAATTAATAAGGGTTCTGATCGGAAAAATAAACAGGCAGCAACACATTTTTCTAACATTTAGGAATGTTTGAACAATAAAACACCATGACGCGGGTGATTTTTAAGCCTTTTCCAGGATATTTTGCGGGTGAATGAAGGGCAAAAAAAAGCCGGGGCGACCCGGCAAAAAAACACAATGAGGGAGCAAAACTAATCGGTAATAAACCAGTCGTCAGCGCTTTCCCAGGTTTCCTGTAAAATTTCGCTGATGCGCACTTTATCGTCTTTTGCGCCGCCAATGACGGACAGGTTGTTGGCCCCGGCGTAGCGGACGGTGACAGCACCGTTGCTCTCGGGAAACGATTCGTTGATACGGCGAGATAGTTCACCCGCCAGTGCATCCAGCGCGCCGGCAGGTAAAGCAGTGGTTCTGGCAACGGTCACTTCAATACGCATATTTGCCCCCTGTGTTTATACTGTGTATTTATACAGTCATATCGGCAAGCTTGCAACAGGGGGCAGCGAATTTTTAGCGTTTAACCGTCCAGTGAACGGTTTCACCCGCGAGGAACGGAATCAGGGTGTCATCGGTCAGGGCGATGGATTCCACTACGCTGCTCTCTTCGCGCACCAGTTCAACGAAGCTCTCGTTAACCGGCAAACCGTAGAAGCGCGGGCCGTTCAGGGAACAGAAGGCTTCGAAGTGCTGCAGGGCATTCATCTCATCAAAGACCTGCGCATAGCTGGCGAGGGCAGTCGGTGCGTTAAAGCACCCTGCGCAGCCGCAGCTGGCCTCTTTGCGGTGACGGGCATGCGGGGCCGAGTCGGTGCCGAGGAAGACGCGATCGCAGCCGCTGGCGACCAGCTCACGCAGCGCCTGCTGGTGGATGTTGCGCTTGAGGATCGGCAGGCAGTAAAGGTGAGGGCGCACGCCGCCCACCAGCATGTGGTTGCGGTTGAACATCAGGTGCTGCGGGGTGATGGTGGCGGCCAGGCGCTCATTGCCGTCCCGTACGTAGTCAGCCGCATCTTTGGTGGTGATGTGTTCAAACACCACTTTTAGCCCCGGCAGACGCTGGCGCAGTGGCTCCATCACGCTGTCGATAAAACGCGCTTCGCGGTCAAAAATATCGATCTCCGCATGGGTCACTTCGCCATGCACCAGCAGCGGCATTCCCCGTTTTTCCATGCGCTCCAGTACCGGCATAATTGCATCGATACTGGTCACGCCGTGGCTGGAGTTGGTTGTTGCGTTGGCGGGATAGAGTTTAGCGGCGGTGAAGACGCCTTCGTTAAAGCCGCGCTCAACCTCATCAGGATCGAGAGTGTCGGTCAGATAGCAGGTCATCAGTGGGGTAAAGTCGTGACCGGCAGGCACTGCATCAAGAATGCGCTGGCGGTAGGCAATCGCCGCCTCAACCGTGGTGATGGGCGGCACCAGATTTGGCATCACAATCGCGCGGCCATAAATTTCGCTGGTATACGGCACAACGGTATTCAGCATATCGCCATCGCGAAGATGGATATGCCAGTCGTCTGGGCGGCGGATTTTCAAAACCTGGGATGGTGCAGTCATGGATGAGCTCCGGCTGAGTGAGATGATTTTTGCCGGACACAAAGAATAGGGGGAAACGTTTTCGTTTGCACTCTTTTCCGTAAAAAAAGGCGCCGAAGCGCCTTTAAGGTTAGTCAGTGAAGGGGATTATTATCTCACCCGGCTTCACTTCGATCCCTTTCGCGTACTTTTTCGCCAGCGCCTCGCCCTTGCTGTTGTCTTCCCGCAGAACGTAAGCAGGCTGCTGGTTGAAGTAGTTTTGCAGCGACTGGTTCAGATAGGGCATCAGCGTCTGCAGAACCGGTTTCATCTTGTCCGGCGACACCTCGGCCTCGGCGATCTCCATCTGTTGCAGATAGATAGCCCCCTTTTCTTTGTTAAACACCGGCAGCGCTTTTAACTTCAGTTTGATATTGGCTTTCTGGCTGCCGAACAGGGAGTTCATGTCCAGGCTGGCATCGCCGGAAAGTATCACTTTGTTGGGCTCTTCGCGACCAATCTGACTGGCAAGATTGGTCAGCACGATATGGGCATCGGCAACGCCGGGCACGCCGATATCTTTCGCAAAGTTATTACGCTTTTGCAGCGCCTGATTAATTTCCTGCTCGCTGACGGTGTACTGTGTAAGCTGATTACATCCAACCAGCAGGCCGCTGACAATTAACGCAGCGGCAATAACAATCTTTTTCATAGGTTCCCTCGACAGAATGTCAGCGCCTCAATTATGACGCGACAGTATGTCAGGGGAGACTTTGTCAAACCAGCGGAAAAAGCTGATAAAAGCGGGCGGTCTGAATGTGACCGCCCTGGCAGGGATTACAGCGCCTGGGACGACAGCAGGTTCACCTGGGTCTGTTTGGCCATATTATCGCGGTAATCGGCGACACGTGTCGGCCAGTTAATGCCCGCAACGATTGTCAGATTACGCAGCAGCGGGAACAGGTGGATATCGTCATCGGAGAGCTCGCCATTCACTGCGTTAGGCTGGACGATGAGCTTGTCCAGCGCCCGAAGATCGTCGCTGATGTTCTTCACCAGCCCTGCAGAGTGGGACAGATGCTCGGCGAAGCTGCCGATGGACGCCTCTTTCCTTGCGACAAAGCTGGCGCGTGCCTGCGGGGTGGAGAACTCATCAAAGGCGGCTTTGGCAAATCGGGGGATCAACAGACGGTTGGCATAGCCGTTAACCTTGCGCAGCCATTCGGCAATGGCCGGATTTTGCTTACCGGTCAGCAGCGGCTGGCCATCAAGCGCGTCGACATAGCGCACGATATCCATGCTTTCGGGCAGATAACGGCTGTCATCTTTTTGCAGGATCGGCACCATTTTTTGCCCAATCATCCGCGTCGGCGTGGCGTCGTCGTCACTCAGGAGCGTTATCCTTTCGACGGGAAGATTTTTAAGGCCAAAAATCATACGGGCTTTCACACAGAACGGGCAGTGATCGTAAATATAAAGTTTCACGTTTCTCCTCCAGTGGTTGACCATCAACATTCAGTATGGAGGAGAAAAAAGCCCGTTACAAATCAGGTACCCGGTTCAAGCATACCCGGCGCGCTGCGTTTATGGCTAAATTGCCAGCCCAGGGCAAAGAAGGTGATGACCCCAATCAGCGCCAGCATGACCCACGGCAGTTCCGGCTGATTAAAGGCTTTACCGGCATCGAACAGCCAGCCGCCACCGGCATACCCCAGCGCGCCGCCAATTGCCAGCCCGAGGCGGCTAAAGCCCATATAGCTGCCGCGCGCACGGGCATCGGCCAGCTGCGCGCTCAGCGTTTCACGCGCGGGTTCAGCAATAATCGAGCCGATGTAGAAGGTACAGATCAGCAGAAACAGCTGCTGTAACGAGCTCACCATACCGATCGGCAGCATGCTCAGGGACATCAACAGCAAGCCAGCCATCAGCCGATGTTCAAGGCGAAAACGCTTTTCGCTCCAGCGGGCGATGGGGTACAGCAGGGTCAGCGACAGGCAGGCTTCGATGGCGTACATCCACGTCACCGCCGTCGGGGAACCGGCAATATCATTGACCATGATCGGCAGCATCAGCATCACCTGGACCCCCAGCATGTAATACCCGGCCAGCGTCAGCACGTAGGTGATAAAGCGTTTGTCGCGCCACACGCGATCCAGACCCTCGCGGACCGGCGCTTTGACGGTGGAGAGTTTCCAGGCAGGCAGCAGCCAGGCGTTAAACCCCGCGCAGAGAATAAACAGTACCGCCCCGGTGGCACACACCAGGCGGAAGTCATACTGCAGCAGCCAGCTTCCTAATAGCGCGCCAACGACCGCGCCGGCACTGTCCTGCATCATCAGCAGGGAGAAAAAACGCCCGCGCTGCTGAGGACGAATCAGCTTCACCACCAACGCGGTGCGCGGTGGGTCGAACAGCGTGCCGCCGAGACCGGAAATAATGCAGGAGACCCACAGCAGCCAGGGTTCATGCGCTATAGCCATGGTGGCAAAGCCCGCGGCCCGCAACAGCATGCCGGTGACAATCATCGGTTTTGCACCGAAGCGATCGGCAATCGCGCCGCCAAACACCCCCAGCCCCTGCTGAATGAGCTGGCGTAGCCCCAGCGCAATCCCGACCATCAGTGCCGCCCAGCCCATCTGATCGACAAAGCGAATCGAAATGAGCGGAAAAACGACAAAAAAGCCGAGGACAACCAGCATGTTATCGACTAACAGGAAATATTTACCCAGATTACGGGCCTGCGAGATACGGGACATTTCCCCTCCAGGGGAATAAAGATGATAAGCGCGCTAATATTCTGCGTTGTTGGCGGGGTTTTTCCCACACAAGCTGTCACAATATTTTTTTATCAAGAGGTGACTTTGATTCAGGTTTTTCATCGAAAAAGGTGAAAAGCCGTAAAAAGGGTATGTCACTGTTTTCCCAGACGGCATTCGCGCAGGTATAGTAAAGCTAACGGGTCGAGGTTGTAACGGGAAGGAGTGGTATCAATGTTTGGCTATCGCAGTAATGTGCCGAAAGTGCGCCTGACGACCGACCGCCTGGTGGTGCGTCTGGTGCATGAGCGTGATGCCTGGCGTCTGGCGGACTACTACGCTGAGAATCGTCAGTTTTTAAAACCCTGGGAACCCGTACGGGATGAGAGTCACTGTTACCCTTCCGGCTGGCAGGCACGGTTAAGCATGATTGCCGAGTTCCACCGACAGGGCTCGGCGTTTTATTTTGCGCTGCTCGATCCTGATGAAAAAGAGATCGTCGGGATCGCCAACTTTTCTAACGTGGTGCGGGGCTCGTTCCACGCCTGTTATCTGGGCTATTCCATCGGGCAAAAATGGCAGGGACAGGGGCTGATGTACGAGGCGCTGACCTCGGCAATCCGCTACATGCAGCGTACCCAGCATATGCATCGCATTATGGCTAACTATATGCCGCACAATCAGCGCAGCGGCGATTTACTGGGGCGCCTCGGTTTTGAAAAAGAGGGCTACGCCAAAGATTACCTGCTGATTGACGGCGAATGGCGCGATCATGTTCTGACGGCGCTGACCACTCAACAATGGAGCGCCGGGCGCTAAGGAACAGAAATGAAATATCAGTTAAGCGCCACCGAAGCGCGCGTGATTGGCTGTCTGCTGGAAAAGCAGGTAACCACCCCGGAGCAATATCCGCTCTCGGTCAATGCCGTGACCCTGGCCTGTAACCAAAAAACCAACCGTGAACCGGTGATGAACCTCGGCGAACACGATGTGCAGGATCAGCTCGACGCGCTGGTGAAGCGTCACTATCTGCGCACCGTCAGCGGGTTTGGCAACCGCGTGACCAAGTACGAGCAGCGCTTTTGTAACTCGGAATTTGGTGCGCTGAAGCTGAGTCCGGCAGAGGTTGCCATCATCGCTACCCTGCTGCTGCGCGGGGCGCAAACGCCTGGTGAGCTGCGCACCCGCGCGGCGCGCATGCATGAATTTGCCGATACCCAACAGGTGGAGCAGACGCTTGAGGCGTTAGCCAGCCGGGAAGATGGCCCCTTTGTCCTGCGTCTGGGGCGTGAACCCGGTAAGCGCGAAAGCCGCTTTATGCATCTCTTCAGCGGCGACGTTGAAACGCCGGTCAATGCGATAGACGCCGATACCTCGCTGGTAGACGTTGGCCTGGCGGCGCGCGTTGAGGCGCTGGAGAATGAAGTTGAAGACCTGAAACAGCGGCTCGATTCGCTGCTGGCACATCTGGGAGATTAACGGTGACAAAATTACGAGTAGGCGTTGTCGGTCTGGGCGGCATTGCGCAAAAAGCCTGGCTGCCGGTGCTGAGTACCGCCACCGACTGGACGTTACAGGGGGCCTGGTCGCCCTCACGCGATAAAGCACTGCGAATTTGCGAGTCCGTGCGCATGCCATACCTGGGCTCGCTGCAGGATTTAGCCCGCGAGTGCGATGCGGTGTTTGTCCATACTTCGACCGCCACCCACTATCAGGTGGTCAGCGAGCTGCTGCAGGCGGGCGTCCACGTCTGTGTTGATAAACCGCTTGCGGATAATCTTGCCGATGCCGAGCGCCTGATTGAGCTGGCTGCGCAGAAAAAACTGACCCTGATGGTGGGCTTTAACCGCCGCTTTGCACCGCTCTATCAGCAGCTGAAAACCCAGCTGAACGGTGCGGCATCGCTGCGCATGGATAAGCATCGCGCCGACAGCGTCGGGCCCAACGATCTGCGTTTTACGCTGCTGGATGACTATCTGCACGTGGTGGATACCGCTCTGTGGCTGGCGGGTGACAGCGCCCGCTTAACCGGCGGCACATTGCAGACTAACGACCAGGGGGCGATGATCTACGCCGAGCACCATTTCAGCGCGGACAATCTGCAGGTAACCACCTCCATGCACCGCCGGGCAGGCAGCCAGCGGGAGTGGGTTCAGGCGGTCACGGACGGCGCGCTGCTGGATATCACCGATATGCGCGAGTGGCGGGAAGAGCGGGGCGCAGGCGTGGTGACGCCTGCTATTCCGGGCTGGCAAAGTACGCTCGAGCAACGCGGATTTACCGGCTGTGCGCGCCACTTTATCGAATGCGTGCAAAATCAGACGGTTCCGGAAACCGCGGGCGAACAGGCGATCCGTGCCCAGCGTATCGTGGAGAAGCTGTGGCGCGACGCCATCAGCGAATAACCCGCTGTAACATCTGGCGATAGCAATTCCGCGGTTTCGGGGTAGACTACGCGCTGTTGTTTTGTAGGCCGGGTAAGCATCGCGCCACCCGGCGCAAATACGCCTGCTTTGCAGGCGTTTTCCGTTTGGGTGTGGAAATTCACGTTAATGAACCTATTAAAATCGCTGGCGGCCGTCAGCTCGATGACCATGTTTTCGCGCGTGCTGGGCTTTGCGCGCGACGCCATTGTGGCGCGGGTCTTTGGTGCCGGAATGGCGACGGACGCCTTTTTTGTCGCCTTTAAGCTGCCAAACCTGTTGCGCCGTATTTTTGCCGAGGGGGCGTTCTCCCAGGCGTTTGTGCCGATCCTGGCGGAATACAAAAGCAAGCAGGGGGAAGACGCGACCAGGGTATTTGTATCCTATGTGTCGGGGCTGCTGACCCTTGCGCTGGCGATTGTGACGGTGGTCGGGATGCTGGCCGCACCCTGGGTGATCATGGTAACGGCGCCGGGCTTTGCCGATACCGCTGATAAATTCACCCTGACCACGCAGCTGCTGCGCATTACCTTCCCTTATATTCTGCTGATTTCGCTGGCCTCGCTGGCGGGGGCGATCCTCAACACCTGGAACCGCTTCTCGGTCCCGGCCTTCGCGCCCACCTTCCTCAATGTCAGCATGATCGGCTTTGCCCTGTTTGCCGCGCCGCACTTTAACCCGCCGGTTCTGGCGCTCGCGTGGGCGGTGACCGTCGGTGGCGTGCTGCAGCTGGCCTATCAGCTGCCGCACCTGAAGAAGATCGGCATGCTGGTCCTGCCGCGTATTAACCTGCGCGATGCCGGGGCGATTCGGGTGGTGAAGCAGATGGGCCCGGCAATCCTCGGGGTCTCCGTCAGCCAGATTTCGCTTATCATCAACACCATCTTTGCTTCGTTCCTGGTCTCTGGATCGGTGTCGTGGATGTACTACGCCGACCGTCTGATGGAGTTCCCGTCCGGGGTGCTGGGCGTGGCGCTGGGCACCATTCTGCTGCCGTCACTCTCCCGCAGCTTTGCCAGCGGCAACCACGACGAGTATTGCCGCCTGATGGACTGGGGGCTGCGTCTATGCTTCCTGTTGGCACTGCCGAGCGCGGTGGCGCTGGGGATCCTCGCTAAACCGCTGGTCGTGTCACTGTTCCAGTACGGCAAATTTAGCGCCTTCGATGCGCTGATGACCCAGCGCGCGCTGGTGGCGTACTCCGTGGGGCTGATGGGGCTGATCGTGGTCAAGGTGCTGGCTCCGGGCTTTTACTCGCGCCAGGACATCAAAACGCCGGTCAAAATTGCCATCGTGACCCTGATCATGACCCAGCTGATGAACCTGGTGTTTATTGGCCCACTCAAGCATGCCGGTCTGTCGCTCTCCATCGGCCTGGCGGCCTGTCTGAATGCCGGGTTGCTGTACTGGCAGCTGAGAAAGCAAAAGATTTTCACCCCGCAGCCGGGATGGACACGCTTCCTGGTGCGTCTGCTGATTGCGGTGCTGGTGATGGCGGCGGCGCTGCTGGGGATGATGCACGTGATGCCGGACTGGGAGCAGGGCACCATGTTCTATCGTCTGCTGCGCCTGCTGGCGGTAGTGGTCGTCGGTGTGGTGGCGTATTTTGCCACCCTGGCGGTGCTGGGCTTTAAGTTGAAAGAGTTCGCCCGCCGCACGACGGCGTAAGCAAAAAAAGGGCGTACCCGCCGGGTACGCCCTGTTATTCATTCCGGTTTTAAATCGTAAACTTCTTCCCGCCGCTGCGCGAACTGGACGTTTGACCGTCCGCGCCATACAGCCCCGTCTCCTGGTGCGGCTTAAGCACCTCCAGCGCCTGCTGGTTGCGGGTCATCTGACCTTCGAGCAGCCAGCCGTTGTGCTGATTGAGATCGCGCAGATGCTGGGTTTTTTCAGTAATTGTTTGCCAGCGATCGGCGACATCATCATTGGCGCTACGGCGAGCCTCTTGCTCCGCGCGTCGCTGCTGCTCCAGATAGTCGAGGGTGGCCAGCAGCGAGCTTTTATCTTCGGTAATGCGCTGCAACGCACTGCCGTGAACATTCCCGGCAGACAGCTGCTGTTGCTCGGCATCCATCACCGTTTTCAGGTCGTTTAATACAACCGTCATTTGATCCATTATTTCCGTCAGACGACTCATACGGTGATTACTCTAAGAAACTTTGCGCTTCCTGGATCAGCGCGTCGGCGATTTTACTGGTATCCATTTTCAGCTCACCGTTGCGGATCGCCGTTTTGAGCGATTCAACGCGTTCCATGTTGATGTCGTTACTGCCTGGCTGCATCAGCTTCGCCTGGGCATCGCTCAGCGTAACGCTGGCGCTGGTACTGTCGGCGCTGGCCGATTTTTGCAGGCGTGTTTTGGCCGTCGCAGTGTCATGCAGTTCGCGAGGTTGTACAGTGCTAACCGGCTTCAGGGGCGATGTACGATCAATGCTCATTATGTTGTCCTCATCGAGGGTTGGCGGCGTTAGCGCCTGACATTTTCATTTGTTAATGATTTATCGGCAGCCGCTGCATAATCTTTAAAAAGATTATAGGTTAATCAGAATATTCCCATCAGAATCGACCGTTCCGCTCACCACCTGGCCGGAAGTCATTCTGACGCGTGCGTTCTGGGCGACGGCCGCGTTGTTCAGCGCCTGTCCTTCACCGTTAACGCTAAAGCCATCGCCACTGGCGATCACCATCACCCGCTGCCCGGCTTTGATCCGCCAGGACTGGCGCAGCATCGACAACTGCAGCGGCTGGCCCGGCGCGACGTCGCGCAGGCTGACGGCATTCTGCGCCTGGCTAATGTCCAGCATGGTACGTGGGGGCAGCTGATCCAGCCTGCCGCGCTTGCGCGTGACGCTTCCCGGCTGGACAACGCCACCGCGGGGAATGGCCTGGGCCGCGACAACATAATCGCCCGTCGCCTGAACTGCAACCTGTATAAAACGTTTCTCAGTGCCGCAGAGCGCGGTGACGCTCACGTTGCCCCACAGTTTGCTGGTGCCTGGGATGCTAAAGGCCGGCATTTCGCAGGAGGGGAGCATCGTCGGCGGCGTGCGGACCTGGACCGTCACTTCATCGCTAAATCCGGCCAGACGCTGGGCAAAAAACGCCGTCAGCTGGGCGTCCAGATCCTGCGCCAGCGAGACGGAGCTCCAGAGAAGTAAGGTTGCGGTCATGCCACGTTTTAACGCCATATCGCCAGTACCCGTCGGTTCGAGAATGAGCAGAATTCTACCTGTAGCGGTTTCGCATCAACGCAATAAATAGCGACGCATTTTGCGCTTATTCCGTCGATGACGAGCATGGGTTGAGATTTAAGCTATCCACTGAAATTTTGCCATCAGCGGAGGAGATATGCTCGATAGACTCGATGCCGCGCTACGTTTTCAGCAGGAAGCGCTCAACTTACGCGCCCAGCGTCAGGAGATTCTGGCCGCCAATATCGCGAACGCCGATACCCCAGGGTTTCAGGCGCGCGATATCGATTTTTCCAGTGAATTGAAGAAAGTCATGGAGCGTGGGCGGGCCGAGAATAGCGGTGTCGCCCTTACGCTGACGTCCGCACGCCACATTCCCGCCGCGACCGTGACGACCCCGAACACCGATTTACTTTATCGCATCCCCGATCAGCCATCCCTCGACGGCAACACCGTTGATATGGACCGGGAGCGTACGCAGTTTGCCGATAACAGCCTGAAGTACCAGATGGGGCTGACCGTTCTCGGTGGACAGATCAAAGGCATGATGAACGTCCTGCAGGGGGGTAACTAAGTTTGGCCTTACTGAATATTTTTGATATCGCCGGTTCCGCGCTCACCGCGCAGTCCCAACGCCTGAACGTGGCCGCCAGTAACATGGCCAACGCCGACAGCGTGACCGGCCCGGATGGCCAACCTTATCGCGCTAAGCAGGTCGTTTTCCAGGTTGATGCCGCACCCGGTGCCGCCACCGGCGGGGTGAAAGTGGCGAATGTGATAGAGAGCCAGGCGCCGGACAAACTGGTGTACGAGCCCGGCAACCCGCTGGCGGATGCCAGTGGCTACGTCAAAATGCCCAACGTTGATGTGGTGGGCGAAATGGTGAACACCATGTCGGCTTCCCGTAGCTACCAGGCCAACGTTGAAGTGCTGAACACGGTGAAGAGCATGATGCTCAAAACGCTCACTCTGGGCCAGTAAAGGAGAGACCAATGTCCATCGCCGTCAATGTGAATGACCGGACGAATACCGCCGTCAGCGGAACCAGCGGCACCACGGGCAGCACCTCGCTGACAGGGAACAGCGCCTCTGACCTGCAGGGTAGCTTCCTGACGCTGCTCGTCGCGCAGCTGAAAAACCAGGATCCGACCAACCCGATGCAGAACAACGAACTGACGACGCAGCTTGCGCAGATCAGCACCGTGAGCGGCATCGAAAAACTGAACACCACGCTGGGCTCCATTTCCGGTCAGATCGACAACAGCCAGTCGATGCAGGCCAGCACGCTGATCGGTCATGGGGTGATGATCCCGGGGACCACGGTTCTGGCGGGTACCAGCGGCGCAGAAGGCTCCGCCACGACCACCACTACGCCGTTTGGCGTTGAGCTGCAGCAGAGCGCGGACAAAGTCACTGCCACCATCACCGACAAGAACGGCGCGGTGGTGCGCACGATTGATATCGGCGAGCTGAAAGCGGGCGTCCATACGTTTACCTGGGACGGGACGATGACCGATGGCGCCAGCGCGCCAAATGGCTCTTATAACGTCGCGATTTCCGCCAGCAGCGGCAGTACTCAGCTGGTGGCACAGCCGCTGCAGTTTGCGCTGGTGCAGGGCGTCATTCGCAATGGCAATGGTAACACGCTGGATCTGGGTACTTACGGAACCACTACGCTCGACGAAGTTCGGCAGATTATTTAAGCCCTAATACTTATCAGGAGTAAGTCATGGCCTTTTCTCAAGCGGTCAGCGGCCTGAATGCTGCGGCCACTAACCTCGATGTCATCGGTAACAACATTGCCAACTCCGCGACCTATGGTTTTAAGTCCGGTAGCGCCTCTTTCGCTGACATGTTCGCCGGCTCCAAAGTGGGCCTCGGCGTAAAAGTCGCCGGGATCACTCAGGATTTCAGCGACGGGACCACCACTAACACCGGTCGTGGCCTCGATGTCGCCATCAGCCAGAACGGTTTCTTCCGCATGCTCGACAGCAACGGTTCGGTTTACTACAGCCGTAACGGTCAGTTCAGCCTCGACGAAAACCGTAACCTGGTGAACATGCAGGGTCTGCAGCTGACCGGCTTCCCGGCAGCAGGCAGCCCGCCGACGGTGCAGACCGGCGCGAACCCACAGCCGATCTCCATTCCTGTCGACCTGATGCCCGCGAAAGCGACCACCACCAGTAGCCAGCAGATCAACCTGAACTCCACCGACACCGTGCCAACGATTGCGTTTGATGCCACCTCGGTGACTCCGAACCCGGACAGCTACAACAAAAAAGGCACCATCACCGTTTTCGACACCCAGGGTAACGCCCACAACATGTATGTCTACTACGTGAAAACGGCAGACAACAAGTGGGATCTGTATACCCAGGATGGCAGCGTGGCCAATGCGAAAATCACTAAATCTGCCCAGATGAACTTCGACAGTAACGGGAATCTGGAAGGGGTTTACAACTACAGTGCGGGTGGTGTGCTGAGCACAACGAAGAACGCTAACCCAGCGATCAACGTCACCACCGATCCGTTAAGCGGCGCGGTGCCGGTCACGTTCTCCCTGAGCTTCCTGAACTCAATGCAGCAGAACACCGGCGCGAACAACATCGTGGCCACCAACCAGAACGGCTACAAGCCGGGCGACCTGGTGAGCTATCAGATTAACGACGACGGCACGGTGGTGGGTAACTACTCCAACGAACAGAATCAGGTCCTGGGGCAGGTTGTACTGGCGAACTTCGCCAACAACGAAGGCCTGCAGTCTGAAGGCAACAACGTCTGGTCGGCGACCCAGTCCTCTGGCGTGGCCCTGCTGGGCACCGCGGGCAGCGGTAACTTCGGTACCCTGACCAACGGCGCGCTGGAAGCCTCCAACGTGGATCTCAGTAAAGAGCTGGTCAATATGATCGTCGCGCAGCGTAACTATCAGTCGAACGCGCAGACCATCAAAACCCAGGATCAGATCCTCAACACGCTGGTTAACCTCCGCTAACTGGCTGACGGGATAGCTTAATGGATCACGCAATATATACCGCGATGGGCGCCGCCAGTCAGACGCTCAATCAGCAGGCAGTGACCGCCAGTAACCTGGCGAACGCCTCCACGCCGGGTTTCCGTGCGCAGCTCAACGCGCTGCGCGCCGTGCCGGTGGAAGGGCTCTCCCTGCCAACGCGTACGCTGGTGGTGGCATCAACGCCGGGTGCCGACATGACGCCTGGGCAGATGGACTACACCTCACGTCCGCTCGACGTGGCCTTACAGCAGGATGGCTGGCTGGCGGTGCAAACCGCTGACGGCGGCGAAGGCTATACCCGTAACGGGAATATCCAGGTCGATGCCGTTGGGCAGTTGACCATTCAGGGCCACCCGGTTATCGGTGAAGCCGGCCCGATCACCGTGCCGGAAGGTTCTGAGATCACTATTGCTGCCGACGGCACCATCTCGGCGTTAAACCCGGGCGATCCGCCAAATACCGTGGCGCCTGTTGGCCGTCTGAAGCTGGTGAAAGCCGAGGGCAACGAAGTGCAGCGCGGTGACGACGGGATGTTCCGTCTGAGCCAGGCCGCACAGGCGACCCGGGGCGCAACCCTGCAGGCCGACCCGAGCATCCGCGTGATGTCCGGGGTGCTGGAAGGCAGTAACGTCAAGCCGGTTGCCGCGATGGCCGACATGATCGCCAGCGCGCGCCGCTTTGAAATGCAGATGAAGGTGATCTCCAGCGTGGATGAAAACGCCGGGCGCGCCAACCAACTGCTGTCAATGAGTTAACAGGACTTCTTATGATCAGTTCTTTATGGATCGCGAAAACTGGCCTCGACGCGCAGCAAACCAATATGGACGTGATCGCCAACAACCTGGCGAACGTCAGCACCAACGGTTTCAAGCGTCAGCGTGCAGTTTTCGAAGATTTGCTTTATCAAACCATCCGCCAGCCGGGTGCGCAGTCGTCTGAACAGACCACGCTGCCGTCGGGCCTGCAGATTGGTACCGGGGTTCGCCCGGTGGCGACCGAGCGTCTGCACAGCCAGGGCAACCTGTCCCAGACCAACAACAGCAAAGACGTGGCGATTAAAGGCCAGGGCTTCTTCCAGGTGCAGCTGCCGGACGGAACCTCAGCCTATACCCGCGACGGTTCGTTCCAGGTGGATCAGAACGGTCAGCTGGTGACGGCGGGCGGTTTCCAGGTTCAGCCTGCGATCACCGTTCCCGCTAACGCCCTGAGCATCACCATCGGGCGTGACGGGATCGTGAGCGTGACCCAGCAGGGTCAGGCCGCGCCGGTGCAGGTGGGGCAGTTGAACCTGACCACCTTTATGAACGACACCGGTCTGGAAAGCATCGGTGAGAACCTGTACATCGAAACCCAGTCCTCTGGCGCGCCAAACGAGAGCACGCCGGGGCTGAACGGGGCAGGCCTGCTGTATCAGGGGTATGTGGAAACCTCAAACGTTAACGTCGCGGAAGAGCTGGTGAACATGATCCAGGTGCAACGCGCGTACGAAATTAACAGTAAAGCAGTGTCGACGACCGACCAGATGCTGCAGAAACTGACGCAACTCTAAGGTGTAGCCCGGTGCGGTTAACGTCGCACCGGCTCCCTGTTTTCGAAGATGAAGGCAATGCAAAAAAACGCGGCGATTCGTTATCCGGTAGTGACTCTCCTGGCGGTGACCCTCAGCGGGTGCGCCTGGGTTCCGTCTAAACCTCTGGTCCAGGGTGCGACTTCCGCCCAACCCATTCCCGGCCCGACGCCGATTGTGAATGGCTCTATTTTCCAGACTGCGCAGCCGATTAACTACGGTTATCAGCCGCTGTTTGAAGACCGTCGTCCGCGCAATATCGGCGACACGCTGACTATCCAGCTGCAGGAAAACGTCAGCGCCAGCAAGAGCTCGTCGGCGAATGCCAGCCGCGACGGGAAAACCAATTTCGGTTTCGACACCGTACCGCGCTATCTGCAGGGCCTGTTCGGCAATGCCCGCGCCGATGTCGATGCCTCTGGCGGCAACTCCTTTAACGGTAAAGGCGGCGCCAATGCCAGCAACACCTTTAGCGGCACGTTGACGGTAACCGTCGACCAGGTGCTGGCGAACGGCAATTTACACGTCGTGGGTGAAAAACAGATCGCCATCAACCAGGGTACGGAGTTTATTCGTTTCTCCGGCGTGGTTAACCCGCGCACCATCAGCGGCTCCAACACCGTACCGTCCACCCAGGTGGCCGATGCGCGCATTGAGTACGTCGGCAACGGCTACATCAATGAAGCGCAGAATATGGGCTGGATGCAGCGTTTCTTCCTTAACTTATCGCCGATGTAAGCGAGGTGACACATGTTTAAATTCCTCTTCGCAACGGCCCTGGCCCTGGTGGCAACCTTCGCCCAGGCCGATCGTATTCGCGATTTGACCAGCGTACAGGGCGTACGTGAAAACTCCCTGATCGGCTACGGCCTGGTGGTCGGGCTTGACGGGACCGGTGACCAGACCACCCAGACGCCGTTTACCACCCAGAGCCTGAACAACATGCTCTCCCAGCTCGGCATTACCGTGCCGGCGGGCACCAACATGCAGCTGAAAAACGTGGCGGCGGTAATGGTCACGGCATCTTACCCTGCGTTTTCGCGCCAGGGGCAGACCATCGACGTGGTGGTCTCCTCGATGGGTAACGCCAAAAGCCTGCGCGGCGGTACCCTGTTGATGACCCCGCTGAAAGGGGTGGACAGCCAGGTTTATGCTCTGGCCCAGGGTAACATCCTGGTCGGCGGTGCGGGTGCCTCTGCGGGCGGCAGCAGCGTGCAGGTTAACCAGCTTAACGGCGGACGTATCACCGGCGGGGCGATCATCGAGCGCGAGCTACCCACGCAGTTCGGTGCCGGGAACACCATTAACCTGCAGCTGAATGACGACGACTTCACCCTCGCACAGCAGATTGCCGACACGATCAACCGTGGCCGCGGCTTCGGCAGTGCGACCGCGCTGGATGCGCGCACGGTGCAGGTTCGTACCTCCAGCGGCGGCAGCAATCAGGTGCGTCTGCTGGCGGATATCCAGAATATGGAAGTCAACGTCACCCCGCAGGACGCCAGAGTGATCATCAACTCGCGTACCGGCTCGGTGGTGATGAACCGCGAAGTCACCCTCGACAGCTGTGCCGTGGCGCAGGGCAACCTCTCCGTGACGGTTAACCGCTCAGCCAACGTCAGCCAGCCGGATACGCCATTTGGCGGCGGCGAGACTGTGGTCACACCACAAACCCAGATTGATATGCGTCAGAGCGGCGGCTCGCTGCAGAGCGTGCGCTCCAGCGCCAACCTGAACAACGTCGTGCGCGCGCTGAATGCGCTGGGTGCCACGCCGATCGATCTGATGTCCATTCTGCAGTCGATGCAGAGTGCCGGCTGTCTGCGTGCCAAAGTGGAAATCATCTGATGCTGACCGATAGCAAACTGCTGACCAGCGCGGCCTGGGATACTCAGTCGCTCAACGACCTGAAGGCCAAAGCAGGCAAAGACCCGGCGGGAAATATCCGCCCGGTTGCCCGCCAGGTGGAGGGGATGTTTGTGCAGATGATGCTGAAAAGCATGCGTGAGGCGCTGCCGAAAGATGGCATGTTCAGCAGCGACTCGACGCGTCTGTATACCAGCATGTACGACCAGCAGATTGCGCAGCAGATGACCTCCGGTAAAGGTTTAGGGCTCGCCGACGTGATTGTGAAGCAGATGGCGGCCGCCCAGGGCGTGCCGCCGGAAGAGCAGCCGCAGCAGGTGCCGATGAAGTTCGATCTGGAAACGGTGACCCGCTATCAAAATCAGGCCCTGACGCAGATGGTGCGTCAGGCGCTGCCGAAAAAGCCGGAAAGCAACGATGAACCGCTGACCGGCGACAGTAAAGACTTCCTGGCCCAGCTCTCGCTACCCGCGCGACTTGCCAGCGAGCAGAGCGGCGTTCCGCATCACCTGATCCTCGCCCAGGCGGCGCTGGAGTCCGGTTGGGGACAGCGGCAGATCCGCCGTGAGAATGGCGAGCCGAGCTTCAACATTTTTGGCGTGAAGGCCTCGGGAAGCTGGAAAGGGCCGACCACGGAAATCACTACCACTGAATTTGAAAATGGCGAAGCGAAAAAGATCAAAGCGAAGTTCCGCGTGTACAGTTCGTATCTGGAAGCCCTTTCCGATTACGTCAACCTGCTGAGCCGCAATCCGCGCTACGCCGCCGTGACCCAGGCCGCCACCGCAGAGCAGGGCGCCCAGGCGCTGCAGAGCGCCGGCTACGCCACCGACCCGCAGTATGCCCGCAAACTGACCAGCATGATCCAGCAGCTTAAATCGATGGGCGAGAAAGTCAGCAAAGCCTACAGCAACGATCTCGAAAATCTGTTCTGAAAAGTGCTCAAGTCCGGGGGGAGACTGCCGATAATCTTCATCAGGACTCGTGTCTAAAGTATAAAAGGAACCCCCATGTCCAGTTTGATCAACAGCGCCATGAGTGGCCTCAGCGCGGCACAGGCAGCGCTGAATACCGCCAGTAATAACATTTCAAGCTATAACGTCACGGGCTATACCCGTCAGACAACGGTGCTGAGTGCCTCAAACAGCACACTCACCGGCGGCGGTTGGGTTGGCAACGGCGTGTATGTCTCCGGGGTCCAGCGCGAATATGATTCATTCATCACCAACCAGCTGCGCACAGCACAGAACCAGAGCAGCGCCCTGAATACCCGCTACCAGCAGATGTCAAAAATCGACGATGTTCTGTCCGGTACCACCAACAACCTGTCAACCACCATGCAGGGTTTCTTTACCAGCCTGCAAACCCTGGTCAGCAATGCCGAAGATCCGGCTGCGCGTCAGACGGTGCTGGGCAAGGCCGATGGCCTGGTGAACCAGTTTAAAGTCAACGATCAGTACCTGCGCGATCAGGATAAGCAGATCAATATTGCTATCGGCACCAGCGTTGATCAGATCAACAACTACGCGAAGCAGATTGCGAACCTGAACGATCAGATCTCTAAACTGACCGGCGTCGGGGCAGGGGCATCGCCTAACAACCTGCTCGATCAGCGCGACCAGCTGGTGAGCGAGCTGAACCAGATTATCGGCGTTGAAGTTTCAGTCCAGGATGGCGGCACCTATAACGTATCGTTTGGCAATGGCTACAACCTGGTGCAGGGCAGCACTTCCAGTCAGCTGGCAGCCGTGAAGTCCAGCGCCGATCCTTCCCGCACCACCGTGGCGTTTGTTGACGAGGCGGCAGGAAGCGTGGAGATCCCAGAAAAGTTGCTGACCAACGGATCGCTCGGCGGGCTGTTGACCTTCCGTACTGAAGAGCTCGACACCGCGCGCAACACCTTGAATCAGCTGGCGCTCTCGTTCGCCAACGCCATGAACACCCAGCATGCAAAAGGTTTTGATGCCGAAGGCAATGCCGGTGAAAAAATGTTTGATATCGGCACGCCAGCGGTACTGGCTAACAGCAAAAATACCGGTTCGGCCTCGGTGTCCGCCGCCATCTCCGTCCCCGACAGCGCCAAAGTCCAGGCCACTGACTATAAGATGGAGTTTGATGGCTCCGACTGGAAGATTACCCGCCTCTCCGATAAAACCACGGTTACCGCCACTAACGACGGGAGCGGCAATTTATCTTTCGATGGCCTGACGGTCAGCGTATCGGGCGCGGCAAGTGCAAAAGACAGCTTTATCGTTAAACCGGTCGCTAACGCCATTGTGAATATGGATCTGGCGATCAGCGACGAATCGAAACTGGCCCTCGCGTCTGATGCTGCGGGCGGTGAGAGCGATAACCGCAACGGTCAGGCGCTGCTGGATCTGCAAAGCAGCAAAGTGGTTGGCGGTAACAAAACCTTTAACGATGCCTATGCGTCACTGGTCAGCACCGTCGGCAGCAAAACCTCGACCCTGAAAACCAGCAGCACGACGCAGGCCAACGTGGCGACGCAGCTGAGCAATCAGCAGCAGTCAATTTCCGGGGTTAACCTCGACGAAGAGTATGGCAACCTGCAGCGCTTCCAGCAGTATTACCTGGCAAATGCCCAGGTGCTGCAAACCGCCAGCACGCTCTTCGATGCGTTAATTAATATTCGCTAAGGCCGAGGTGAACGATGCGTATTAGCACCCAGATGATGTACCAGCAGAACATGCGTGGGATCACCGAATCCCAGAGCAAGTGGATGGAGTACGGTGAGCAAATGTCCACCGGAAAACGTGTTAACCGTCCTTCGGATGACCCGATTGCCGCCTCGCAGGCAGTGGTGTTATCCCAGGCGCAGTCACAGAATAGCCAATTTACATTGGCCCGCTCCTTTGCTACGCAGAAAGTATCTCTGGAAGAGAGCGTGCTGGATCAGGTGACTAAGGCAGTGCAATCGGCACAGGATAAAATTGTCTACTCGGGCAACGGCTCTTTGAGTGACGACGACCGTAATTCGCTTGCCACCGATCTGCAGGGTATTCGCGATCAGCTGGTTAACCTGGCAAATAGCACTGACGGTAACGGGCGATATATCTTTGCCGGCTACAAAACGGATGCAGCTGCATTTAATCAGGCCACCGGCGTATATGAAGGCGGTACAACACCGATTAGTCAGCAGGTGGATTCCGCGCGTACCATGCAGATTAGCCATACAGGTAGCGAAGTATTCGAATCGTTTACCAGTAACGCTGCGCTGGAGCCAGACGGCAGCGCACCGGAAACGAACCTGTTCAAAATTCTGGATAACGCCATTACGGCTCTGAAGACTCCGGTAGAAGGCGATCAGACTAAGGCTGAGCAGTTGACTAAAGACATTGATAAAGCAAACCGTGGCTTACGCAACTCCCTGGATAACGTTTTGACCGTGCGCGCCGATCTGGGCACAAAACTGAACGAACTCGACGCACTTGATACGCTGGGTAGCGATCGTGCGTTAGGTCAGACCCAGCAGATGAGCGATCTGATCGATGTGGACTGGAACGCAGCCATTTCCTCTTACACGATGCAGCAAGCTGCGCTCCAGGCGTCATACAAGGCCTTCAGCGATATGCAGGGCATGTCCTTGTTCCAGCTTAATAAATAACATTTTCACCTTTAGAACATGGCTTGAAACTGGTTATGTTCTCTCTGCCCAATCCGTTCGCGGATTGGGCTTTTTTTTATCAAGAGTTGACTGCCGTGCGCGTCTCCCGGGGGCGTTTGGTCAGGCGGATGACCAGCGCCACCGCCGCAGCCACGGTCGCCAGGGCAACCACGCCCGGCCATCCGGCAAGGGTATACAGTTGACTGCCGAGCGCGGATCCTAATGCCATACCAATAAACACGACGGTAAAGAGCAGGGCATTCAGACGGCCGCGTGCCTGCGGCTCCAGGCCATACACCAGATTCTGATGGGCGACGAGGCTGGATTGCAGACCCAGGTCAAAGCCCACGGCAGCAACGGCAATCAGGATCAGCTGGCCATGCAGGCCAAACAGCGGCAGCAAAAACATCAGTGCAAAGGAGAGGGTCACCAGCGCGGCACCCAGTTGGGTGACTTTTCCGGCGCCGAGCTTGTCGGCCAGCCCGCCCGCCAGAGGTGCTGCCAGCGCCCCAGCGGCACCCGCAATACCGTATCCGCCTGCAACCGCACTGCCCAGCTGATAATGTTCCATTAGCATCACCGCCAGCGTCGACCAGAAGGCGCTGAAAGCAATGGAGAGAAAGCCCTGCGCCAGTGCGGCACGACGCAATGCCGGGTAGCGTTGCCACAGGTGTGCCATAGAGCGCATCAGTGCCGGGTAACTCAGCGTTGAGGAGACCGCAAAGCGGGGCAACACCCTCCACATCACTACGGCGAGAAGCGCAATACTTCCCGCAGCCAGCTGGTACATCACGCGCCAGCCGAAGGCCTCACCGACCACACCGCTCACGGTTCTGGAGAGCAGGATCCCCAGTAACAGACCGGTCATCACCGTCCCGACCGTTTTCCCCTGTTTGCCCTCAGGCGCCAGAATGGCCGCGGCCGGAACGATATCCTGGGCCATGGTGGCGGTCATTCCAATCAACAGGCTCACCAGCAGCAGGGAGTGGATCTGAACGGTCAGGCTACAGGCCAGCAGCAACAGCGCCAGCGCGGCACTTTTCAGCACGATCAGCGTCCGGCGATCGTGACGGTCGCCCAGCGGCAGAAGAAACAGGATCCCCAGCGCATAGCCTGCCTGAGTCAGGGTCGGTACCATCCCCATGCCCTCGATGCTGAGATGCAGATCGCTACCCATCAGCGGCAGCAGTGGCTGGGCATAGTAAATAGCGGCGACGCTAAATCCTGCGCCTATTGCGAGGATAAATATGACCCAACGGCTGACGGCCTGGGTAGCGGTGTGAGTGTTCATATGCGGTTCCTTATATCGGGTGTGGCGCTATTCTTCCGCAGCTCGCCTTGCGGTGGTAGCAGGCGCAGTGTTAAAACACTTATACGTGTAACGTATAAGTGAATCGATAATGAAACGCTCAGAGCGTATAGACAGAGTAGAGCTGATGCGCACCTTTGTGCGTATCGTTGAAGCGGGGTCGCTCTCTGCCGCCGCCGTGCAGATGAGCACCACCCAGGCGACGGTGAGTCGCCGACTGCAGTCGCTGGAAACCTTGTTAGGGGCACGCCTGATCCTGCGCACCACCCACGCCATGAAGCTGACGGACGACGGTGAGCGCTGCTATCAGCATGCCCGACGCGTTATCGACAGCTGGCTGGCACTGGAAGATGAAGTGGGTCAAACGGAAGATGAACCCGTGGGCGTGCTGCGGGTACGTGCCCCGCATGCTTTTGGTCAGGAGCAGCTGCTGGAGCCGTTAACGGCGTTTCTGCTGCGCTACCCCCGGCTAAACGTGGAGTGGATGTTGAACGATCGCTCCGCTGATTTTCTCAGTGACAATATCGACTGCGCTATCCGCGTGGGGGCGGAGGTTGATCCGGCAACGGTATCGGTTCTGCTGGCGGAAGTGCCGCGCTGTATTGTGGCTTCGCCTGAATTGCTCTCCCGCCATGCCCCTGTCCATAAACCTGAAGATCTCTCGGCGCTGCCCTGGGTGGCGCTGAATACTTTTTATCGTGAGCATATCGAGTTGTTTAACGATGTTACGCAGCCTGCGCTGCGTATTGCTATCTCACCGAGACTGAGTACCGACAGTCTGTACGTGGCGCGTAAAAGTGCCCTGACCGGACTGGGCGTGGCGGTGGTATCAAGCTGGACGGTGGAAGGGGATATCCGTGAGGGGAGACTGGTGCATCTGCTGCCGGACTGGCAGCCTGCGGCGTTGCCCGTTCATCTGGTCTATCCGTGGTCGCGTTATTATCCGGCGCGGTTACGCCGCTTCCTGGACATGATGCGCGAGGTGATGCCGGAAATCGCCGGAATGCGCAGTCCGGCGCAAGAGAAATAAAAAAGCCGACCCGAAGGTCGGCTTTTAACGTGCAGTACGCTTATTTAGCAGACTGCGGGCGCGTTGCAGGTGCAGTGGCCTGGTGCGAAGCACTGTGGCCGCCAGCAGAACCTTTACCTTCGAAATCGAAGGCCGGGCGAACCCAGTCGCTTTGACGCGGTGCGTCCGGAACATAGTCCGGTGCCGGAGCACGGGTCATTGGCGCAGTAGCATAGTGAACATCTGCATTCGCCTGAGCGACGGGTACAGGCTTGGCTTCAACCTCTACTTCCGCGGTTTTCACTTCAACCACCTCAGGTTTTGCTTCAGCAACAGGCACCGGTTCAACAGCAATTTCAACTTCCGGCTGCACGGTAGTTTCAACGTCCACTTCTACGACGTCCTGCTGTGGCTCGGGTTCAACCGCAACGGCGGCGATTTCAACCGGCTCTGCAGCCTGTACTTCTTCCACGACCTGCTCAGCAACCACGACATCTTCAGCGGCGATGATCTGCGGCTGCTCGCTAACAGGCGAAGCAATCACCTCTGGATGAGCGGTCTCAACTGCAGCGACCTGCGGCTCCGGGATGGAGACGGCAGCGGCTTCGGTGATGACCTCATCGGCGACAGGCATCACAGGGGCAACAGTTTCTGGCGCGATGTTCTGCTCGTCGAACTGCTGCTCCTGAGGACGGGCAACCGGATAGCGGATCCAGGCTTTACCCGAGGCCATTTCTGGTGATGCACAGGCAATCGCCAGCGGCATTGGAGACTGCAGCGGGTAACGCTCATCACGATAGCGACGACGACGCTGACCGCTTACACGCAGGTGACGCGGAGAACGACGTGAACGACGTGGCATACCGGTGTTGTCACGATTTTCAGCGTTGTCTTCCTGCTCTGGTGCACTTTCGATTACCGCAGGCAGGTCAACTTTAGCCAGCTCAGTGCTCTGCGCAGGCGCAGCGTGCGGGGCAACGGCTTCAGCAGCCATCTCTTCCTGAGTCTGGAAACGCACTTTCTGGTTCAGCTGGCGCGGTTTACGGCGCGGCATAACCTGAATGTTTTCTTCCTGCTCGGCATCCTGCACGGGTTGCTCTTCGCGGTTAAGCTCTTTCGTTTCTTGCTGCGCCTGGCGCTTGTCATCACTACGACGACGGTTGCGCTCGCGGCGCGGCTGCTGCTCATCACGCTGTCTGGATTTTTCAGACTCGTCGCTGACCGGCTGGCGAACTTCGCGTTCTTCCACGTTCTGCTGTGGTTTTTCGCGGCGGTTGCGGCGGTTATCATCGCGACCTTCACGGCTTTCACGACCTTCGCGGCTCTCACGATTATCACGGTTATCGCGATTTTCACGACCTTCACGGCCTTCGCTATTGTCAGAACGGCTATCGCGGTTATCACGGCGATCGTTGCGATCGTTACGGTCACGGCGGTTGTTCTGACGCTTACGACGATCCTGTGAGCGCTCTGGTTTAACTTCTTTCTGCTCTACCGGTTCCGGGGCAGGCTGCGGCTCTTCACCGGCAAACATTTTCTTCAGCGCACCGAAGAAACGGCTCAGCAGGCCAGGTTCAGCAGGGGCAGTGCGGGTTTCTGCAGCAGGTTTCTGCGCCACAGGTTGCGCATCAACGCTTTCCTGGGCAGGTGCTGGAGGTGCTTCTGGCATCACAAAAGCGGCCAGCGCTGGCTGCTCAGGCAGTTTACGTTCGTTGTACTCGGCCTCAGACGGCAGCGCCATTTCTTCTTCATGCAGCTTAGGCAGCATGTAGCTCAGCGTGGTCGTCTCTTCGCCTTTGCGAACGCGCAGCACGGAGTAGTGTGGGGTCTGCATCTGATCGTTCGGAACGATCACGCAGCGCAAGCCACCCAGACGGGTTTCGATAGCGCTTACCGCTGCACGTTTTTCGTTCAGCAGGTAAGAGGCGATCGGCACGGGCACAATAGCGTGAACTTCTTTGGTGTTCTCTTTCAGCGCTTCTTCTTCAATCAGACGCAGGATAGAGAGCGACAGCGACTCGTTATCACGCACGGTACCGGTGCCGCTACAGCGCGGGCAGACGTGGTGGCTGGATTCACCCAGTGACGGGCTGAGACGCTGACGGGACATCTCCAGCAGACCAAATCGTGAGATGTGGCTTATCTGGATACGCGCACGGTCCTGACGTACCGCTTCACGCAGGCGGTTTTCTACCGCGCGCTGGTGACGGACCGGGGTCATGTCGATGAAATCGATAACGATCAGGCCGCCCAGATCGCGCAGGCGCAGCTGGCGAGCAATCTCGTCGGCCGCTTCCAGGTTTGTGTTGAACGCCGTTTCTTCGATATCGCCGCCGCGGGTTGCACGTGCGGAGTTAATGTCGATGGCGGTCAGCGCTTCGGTGCTATCGATAACAATGGAACCACCGGACGGCAAACGTACTTCACGCTGGAAAGCGGACTCGATTTGCGATTCGATCTGGTAGTGGCTGAACAGCGGGATTTCACCGGTGTACAGTTTAATTTTGCTGGTGAAATCCGGACGACCCAGCGCGGCGATGTGCTGGCGAGCCAGCTCAAGCACTTTCGGGTTATCAATCAGGATTTCGCCGATGTCCTGACGCAGATAGTCACGGAAAGCACGCACGATAACGTTACTTTCCTGGTGGATCAGGAACGGAGCAGGGCGGCTTTCAGCGGCTTTCTGAATCGCTTCCCAGTGCTTCAGACGGAAGCCCAGATCCCACTGCAGCGCTTCGGCAGATTTGCCAACGCCGGCGGTACGGACAATCAGGCCCATGCCGTCTGGCAGTTCAAGACTGCCCAGCGCTTCTTTCAGCTCGGTACGGTCATCACCTTCGATACGGCGGGAGATCCCCCCCGCACGCGGGTTATTAGGCATCAGGACCAGATAGCTGCCTGCCAGACTGATAAAGGTAGTGAGTGCAGCGCCTTTGTTGCCGCGCTCTTCTTTATCGATCTGAACGATAACTTCCTGACCTTCACGCAGGACATCTTTGATGTTCGGACGGCCATGGGCGTTATAGTTAGAAGGGAAGTATTCGCGAGCGATCTCTTTCAGCGGGAGGAAACCGTGACGCTCGGCACCGTAATCAACAAATGCGGCTTCAAGGCTCGGTTCAATGCGGGTGATTTTACCTTTGTAAATGTTCGCTTTTTTCTGTTCGTGTCCCGGACTTTCGATATCCAGATCGTACAGACGCTGCCCATCCACAAGGGCGACACGCAACTCTTCTTGCTGAGTTGCGTTGATTAACATTCTTTTCATCGTAACTTACTCATTATTCTTACATTGACGACTAAGCTGCGGGCAAGGTGACGCTTTCCGGGGTATGAACCGATGGCCTCGTGTCTATTCACGTCGCCAACCTCACGGTTGTCGCTCGCTTAAGAGGCGCAAAGTGTCGGTTGCCTGTATTTCATACGGAAATACAGCGCAATTATCAGGGGAACAGCCTGGGTAAAACTCTCCAGAGAAGATTCCATTTACCGGTAAGTACTGCAACCCGCAGCCCGCTAACTGTCTGAAAGATCAATACGTCTTACGCCATTGCTGCGTGGATGATCGGTCAGACAAAATTGGTCATTCCGTCTTATCCTTACTAAACCCGGATTTAACACGGAAAACAGCAGCATTATTCCATTGCTAACCGGGTTATAGCAAGATGACTTTTACCAATTATCACCCGGTTACTCACAGTTTCTTCACTTCATCGAGGTGATTGGTTTAATAACCATCAAATCGATTGCGTGCGCCAGGCGGTTACCGGGTAGATGTAAATATAAGCATAGAAAAATGAGTGGCGCTAATGGCTGGTGATAATTAGAATCGCCCACCATGAAAACAGAGACTCCATCCGTAAAAATGGTTGCCATCACCGAAGATGAAGCGGGGCAACGAATCGACAACTTTTTGCGCACCCAACTGAAAGGTGTGCCAAAGAGTATGATTTATCGCATCTTGCGCAAGGGCGAGGTGCGGGTGAATAAGAAGCGCATCAAACCTGAATACAAACTTGAAGCGGGTGATGAAATACGCATCCCGCCCGTTCGCGTTGCTGAACGGGAAGAAGAGGCTGTATCGCCGCATCTGAATAAAGTGGCGGCCCTGACGAATGTGATTTTATATGAAGACGATCATATTCTGGTGTTGAACAAGCCCTCCGGCACTGCCGTGCATGGCGGTAGCGGGTTGAGCTTCGGTGTGATTGAAGGTCTGCGCGCGCTGCGCCCTGAAGCACGTTTCCTCGAGCTGGTTCATCGTCTCGATCGCGACACCTCCGGTGTGCTCTTAGTCGCCAAGAAACGTTCTGCCCTGCGTTCGCTGCATGAACAGCTGCGTGAAAAAGGGATGCAGAAAGATTATCTGGCGCTGGTGCGCGGGCAGTGGCAGTCCCACGTTAAAGTGGTGCAGGCCCCGCTGCTGAAGAATATTTTGCAAAGCGGTGAGCGCATCGTTCGCGTTAACCAGGAAGGCAAACCGTCTGAGACGCGCTTCAAAGTTGAAGAGCGCTATGAATTTGCGACGCTGGTGCGCTGCAGTCCGGTGACCGGACGTACCCACCAGATCCGCGTTCATACTCAACATGCCGGTCATCCTATCGCCTTCGACGACCGTTATGGTGACCGTGAGTTCGATAAGCAGTTGGCGGGCACGGGATTATCGCGTCTGTTCCTGCACGCCGCCGCGCTGAAGTTCACACACCCAGGCACGGGCGAAATCATGCGTATTGAAGCGCCAATGGACGAGCAGCTGAAACGCTGCCTGAAAGTTTTGCGCGGTTAATCGCCAGGCGGCGCTGCGCTTGCACGGGCCTATGGTTATGTAGGCCGGGTAAGCATAGCGCCACCCTGCGTAAGTTACGCCATCAGCGGGTTATAGTGTTCCCGACGTAACATCTGGCACAGCGCAATCAGCGGTAATCCTACCAGCGCATTCGGGTCACGACCGTCCAGCTTGTCAAACAGTGCAATCCCTAATCCTTCACTCTTAAAACTGCCTGCACAGTTCAGCGGTCGCTCTTTGCGGACGTAATCCTCAATCTCCTGTTCGCTAAGGTGGCGAAAGTGGACATCAAAGGGCTCGCATTCGGTCTGTAAATGCCCCGTCGCGGCATTGTAGAGGGCCAGGCCGGTGTAAAAAGTGACAATGCTGCCGCGTGCCTTCATGAGCTGCTGACGCGCATTCTCTTCCGTATGCGGTTTACCGGTAATCTCGCCGTCCAGGACGCAAACCTGATCGGAACCTATAATCAGATGGTCAGGGTAGCGTGCAGCCAGACTTTGCGCTTTTTCCTGAGCCAGACGGACCACCAGATGGCGCGGTGATTCACCGGGGCGTGGGCTTTCATCTACGTTCGGTGCGGCACATTCAAACGGCAGTCCGAGCTTTTCCAGCAGCACGCGGCGATAGGGTGATGTGGAGGCAAGAAGAAGATTTGGCATATTTTTTTCACCAGATATAGCGTATCGATGCCAGCCATTTTAAACTACAGGCCGCAATGTGTGCGAATAATTGGCAAAAGGCAGCCCGAGGTTGCCTTTTTCTTTGACTCTATGACGTTACAAAGTTAATATGCGCGCCCTATGCAAAAGGTAAAATTACCCCTGACTCTTGATCCGGTTCGTACGGCTCAAAAACGCCTTGATTATCACGGTATCTATACCCGCGATCAGGTTGAGCGTATCGCCGAATCCGTAGTCAGTGTGGACAGTGATGTGGAATGCTCCATGTCGTTCGCTATCGATAACCAGCGCCTTGCCGTATTGACCGGTGATGCAAAGGTATCGGTTACGCTCGAGTGTCAGCGTTGCGGGAAATCGTTCCCACTTCATGTTCACACAACATATTGTTTTAGTCCCGTTCGCTCTGTCGAGCAGGCTGAAGCACTCCCGGAAGCGTATGAGCCGATTGAGGTTAACGAATTCGGTGAAATCGATCTGCTGGCACTAGTTGAAGATGAAGTGATCCTCACTATGCCTGTGGTTCCGGTGCATGATTCTGAACACTGTGAAGTGTCCGAGGCGGACATGGTCTTTGGGGAATTGCCTGTTGAAGCGCAAAAACCAAACCCATTTGCCGTATTAGCCAGTTTAAAGCGTAAGTAATTAAGGAGTAAGGTCCATGGCCGTACAACAGAATAAACCAACCCGTTCCAAACGTGGCATGCGTCGTTCCCATGACGCGCTGACTGCAGTTACCAGCCTGTCTGTAGACAAGACTTCTGGTGAACAACACCTGCGTCACCACATCACTGCTGACGGTTTCTACCGCGGCCGCAAGGTTATCACTAAGTAATCACGCGTTTGCGTGATTAAGCTTAGTGAGGGTTTCCCCGTGCAAGCGGGGATATACCGAACCAGGCTGTGACGATACCTTGACACGTCTAACCCTGGCGTTAGATGTCATGGGGGGTGATTTTGGCCCTTCTGTGACAGTGCCTGCAGCATTGCAGGCACTGAACTCTAATTCGCAACTCACTCTTCTATTAGTCGGAAACCCCGACGCAATCACGCCATTACTCGCAAAAGCTGACTTCGAACAACGTTCGCGTCTGCAGATTATTCCTGCGCAGTCAGTTATTGCCAGTGATGTCAGGCCTTCGCAGGCCATCCGCAACAGTCGCGGCAGCTCAATGCGTATTGCACTTGAGCTGGTAAAAGATGGACGCGCGCAAGCGTGCGTTAGCGCGGGAAACACCGGCGCACTGATGGGGCTGGCAAAATTACTGCTCAAGCCCATTGATGGGATTGAGCGCCCGGCGCTGGTGACGGTACTGCCGCATCAGCAAAAGGGCAAAACGGTGGTGCTTGATTTAGGTGCCAACGTCGATTGCGATAGCGTGATGCTGGCGCAATTTGCGGTGATGGGCTCGGTGCTGGCTGAAGAAGTACTGGGAATTTCCCGCCCTCGGGTGGCCTTGTTGAATATCGGTGAAGAAGAGACCAAAGGTCTCGACAGCATTCGTGAAGCGGGAGAGCGGCTAAAAAACGAGCCGTCCATCAACTATATTGGTTATCTTGAAGCCAACGAATTATTGACCGGAAAAACGGATGTACTGGTGTGTGACGGGTTTACAGGTAACGTGACACTGAAAACCATGGAAGGGGTGGTGAGAATGTTTCTTTCTCTGCTTAAATCGCAGGGAGAGGGGAAAAAAAGGTCATGGTGGCTGATTTTATTGAAGCGTTGGTTACAAAAGAGCCTGGCGCGGCGATTCAGTCACCTCAACCCCGACCAGTATAATGGCGCCTGTCTGTTAGGATTGCGCGGCATCGTGATTAAGAGTCACGGTGCCGCCAATCAGCGAGCGTTTTCCGTCGCGATTGAACAGGCAGTGCAGGCGGTGCAGCGACAAGTCCCACAGCGGATTGCCGCTCGCCTGGGATCTGTATTAGCAAAAAGTGACTGAGCGTACATGTATACGAAGATTTTAGGTACCGGCAGCTATCTGCCAAAACAAGTGCGAACCAACGCCGATCTGGAAAAAATGGTAGATACGTCTGACGAGTGGATTGTCACGCGTACAGGTATCCGTGAACGTCGTATTGCCGCGCCAGATGAAACGGTTGCCACCATGGGCTTTGAAGCTGCCCAGCGCGCGCTGGAGATGGCGGGTATCGATAAAGAAGACATCGGTCTGATTATTGTCGCGACGACGTCCTCGACCCATGCTTTCCCAAGTGCGGCGTGCCAGGTACAGAACATGCTGGGCATTAAAGGCTGCCCGGCGTTTGACGTGGCGGCTGCCTGCGCAGGCTTTACCTATGCGCTGAGCATTGCCGATCAGTACGTGAAATCCGGTTCGGTTAAGCATGCGCTGGTGATCGGTGCTGACGTGCTGGCGCGGACATGCAATCCAGAAGATCGTGGGACAATCATTATCTTTGGTGATGGTGCAGGTGCAGTTCTGCTGGGACAATCTGAAGAGCCGGGCATTATCTCGACACATCTGCATGCGGACGGCCGCTACGGCGAGCTGTTAACGCTGCCAAACGCAGATCGTGTTAATCCGGACAGCTCAATCTACCTGACCATGGCGGGGAATGAAGTCTTCAAAGTGGCGGTCACCGAGCTGGCGCATATCGTTGATGAAACGCTGGAAGCCAACAACCTCGAGCGCTCCGCCCTCGACTGGCTGGTGCCGCATCAGGCTAACCTGCGCATCATCAGCGCTACTGCGAAGAAACTCGGCATGTCTATGGATAACGTTGTGGTGACACTGGATCGTCACGGCAATACGTCTGCGGCATCGGTACCCTGCGCATTTGACGAAGCGGTGCGCGATGGACGAATTCAACGGGGCCAACTGGTGTTGCTCGAAGCCTTCGGTGGCGGTTTCACCTGGGGTTCTGCGCTGGTTCGTTTCTAGTATAAGGATTAAATAATGACGCAGTTTGCTTTTGTGTTTCCGGGCCAGGGTTCTCAGGCCGTAGGAATGTTGTCTGGTTTAGCGGCAGAGTATCCGGTAATCGAAGAGACATTCCGTGAAGCTTCTGATGCTCTGGGCTATGATCTTTGGGCGCTGACTCAGCAGGGGCCAGCCGAAGAGCTGAATAAAACCTGGCAGACGCAGCCAGCGCTGCTGACCGCATCGGTGGCCCTGTGGCGCGTATGGCAACAGCAGGGTGGCAAAACGCCTGCGCTGCTGGCAGGCCATAGCCTGGGGGAATACTCTGCGCTGGTATGTGCCGGTGTGATTGCATTTGCTGACGCGGTACGCCTGGTTGAACTGCGCGGCAAGTTTATGCAGGAAGCGGTACCGGAAGGGACCGGCGGCATGTCGGCTATTATCGGTCTGGATGATGCTGCTATTGCGAAAGCGTGCGAAGAGTCAGCCGCTGGGCAGGTGGTTTCACCGGTTAACTTCAACTCGCCTGGCCAGGTGGTTATCGCCGGTCACAAAGAAGCGGTTGAACGCGCTGGTGCTGCCTGTAAAGCTGCCGGTGCTAAGCGTGCGCTGCCGCTGCCGGTTAGCGTCCCATCCCACTGCGCGCTGATGAAGCCTGCTGCAGAGAAACTGGCGATTGAACTGGAAAAAATCACCTTCAATGCACCGGTTATCGCGGTGGTAAACAACGTTGATGTGCAGTGTGAAACCGCGCCAGAGGCTATCCGTCATGCGCTGGTTCGCCAGTTGTACAGCCCGGTTCAGTGGACCAAAACCGTTGAATTTATGGCATCGCAGGGCGTTGAGCACCTGTATGAAGCAGGTCCGGGTAAAGTCCTCACCGGTCTGACAAAACGTATTGTTGATACCCTGACCGCGTCGGCCATTAATGAGCCGGAAGCACTGTCAGCGGCACTCGCGCAGTAAGAAGAGGAATACCATGAGTTTTGAAGGAAAAATCGCACTGGTCACCGGCGCAAGCCGTGGTATTGGCCGTGCCATTGCTGAAACGCTCGTCGCGCGCGGCGCGACGGTGATCGGTACTGCAACCAGCGAAAGCGGTGCGCAGGCGATCACTGATTATCTGGGTGCGAACGGCAAAGGTCTGATGTTGAATGTGACCGATCCTGCATCTATCGAATCTGTTCTGGGAAACATTCGCGCAGAATTTGGCGAAGTGGATATTCTGGTCAATAATGCCGGGATTACTCGCGACAACCTGCTGATGCGAATGAAAGATGATGAGTGGAACGATATTATCGAAACCAATCTTTCATCTGTATTCCGTCTGTCAAAAGCGGTAATGCGAGCTATGATGAAAAAGCGTCATGGACGTATTATCACTGTCGGTTCTGTGGTTGGTACCATGGGAAATGCTGGTCAGGCTAACTACGCTGCGGCGAAAGCAGGTCTGATCGGTTTCAGTAAGTCGCTGGCGCGCGAAGTTGCGTCTCGCGGTATTACGGTAAACGTTGTTGCTCCGGGCTTTATTGAAACGGACATGACGCGTGCGCTGACTGAAGATCAGCGTGCGGGTACGCTGGCGGCAGTTCCTGCGGGTCGTCTTGGCGATCCTAAAGAAATCGCCAGCGCGGTAGCATTTTTAGCCTCTGACGAAGCGAGTTACATCACTGGTGAGACTCTCCACGTTAACGGCGGAATGTACATGGTTTAACCACGATCAAAAAGATTTGCGTTATTAGGGTGAATGGCCTCAGAATAACGCAAAATCGTGGTACGACCTGCCGGGATTTAGTTGCAAATTTTTCAACATTTTATACACTACGAAAACCATCGCGAAAGCGAGTTTTGATAGGAAATTTAAGAGTATGAGCACTATCGAAGAACGCGTTAAGAAAATTATTGGCGAACAGCTGGGCGTTAAGCAGGAAGAAGTTGTGAACTCCGCTTCCTTCGTTGAAGACCTGGGCGCAGATTCTCTTGACACCGTTGAGCTGGTAATGGCTCTGGAAGAAGAGTTTGATACTGAGATTCCGGACGAAGAAGCTGAGAAAATCACTACCGTTCAGGCTGCCATTGATTACATCAACGGCCACCAGGCGTAAGTGAACATCTCCAGGCGGTCATTCGACCGCCTGAGTTTTATCTTTTTATCCCACTTGAATTATTTTCCCTCCCTGGAGGACAACCGTGTCTAAGCGTCGTGTAGTTGTGACCGGACTGGGCATGTTGTCTCCTGTCGGCAATACCGTAGAGTCTACCTGGAAAGCTCTCCTTGCCGGTCAGAGTGGCATCAGCCTGATCGACCATTTCGATACTAGCGCCTATGCAACCAAATTTGCTGGCTTAGTAAAGGATTTTAACTGTGATGACATTATCTCGCGCAAAGAACAGCGCAAGATGGATGCCTTCATTCAATATGGAATTGTCGCTGGCGCCCAGGCCATGCAGGATTCTGGCCTCGAAATTACGGAAGAGAACGCCCATCGTATTGGCGCCGCAATCGGCTCTGGTATTGGCGGTCTCGGTCTTATCGAAGAAAACCATACCTCTCTGGTAAACGGTGGACCGCGTAAGATCAGCCCGTTCTTCGTTCCGTCGACGATTGTTAACATGGTGGCAGGTCACCTGACCATCATGTACGGCCTGCAAGGGCCAAGCATCTCCATCGCGACCGCCTGTACTTCAGGCGTGCATAACATCGGTCATGCTGCACGTATCATTGCATACGGCGACGCAGACGCGATGGTTGCGGGTGGTGCTGAAAAAGCCAGTACACCGCTGGGTGTGGGTGGTTTTGGCGCAGCACGTGCGCTGTCTACGCGTAATGATAACCCGCAAGCGGCAAGCCGTCCGTGGGACAAAGA
>NZ_JBOGBT010000072.1:0-19161 GCF_051656365.1 Silvania sp.
GGTTGGTACTTTCTACCGCACGCCAAGCCCGGACGCTAAAGCGTTCTGCGAAGTAGGTCAGAAAGTCAACGCAGGCGATACCCTGTGTATCGTTGAAGCGATGAAAATGATGAACCAGATCGAAGCTGACAAGTCAGGCATTGTTAAAGCGATTCTGGTCGAAAGTGGTCAGCCGGTAGAATTTGACGAGCCGCTGGTCGTCATCGAGTAACGAGGCGAACATGCTGGATAAAATTGTTATCGCCAACCGCGGCGAGATTGCACTGCGAATCCTTCGTGCCTGTAAAGAGCTGGGCATCAAGACCGTTGCTGTGCACTCAAGCGCGGATCGCGATCTGAAACACGTTTTACTGGCGGATGAGACGGTCTGTATTGGCCCGGCTCCGTCCGTTAAAAGCTACCTGAATATCCCGGCTATCATCAGCGCCGCTGAGATCACTGGCGCGGTGGCTATTCACCCGGGTTACGGCTTCCTCTCTGAGAACGCCAACTTTGCTGAGCAGGTTGAGCGCTCCGGCTTTATCTTCATCGGCCCGAAAGCTGACACTATTCGCCTGATGGGCGACAAAGTGTCGGCGATCACCGCCATGAAGAAAGCCGGCGTCCCAACCGTACCAGGCTCCGACGGCCCACTGGGCGACGATATGGATGCTAACCGTGCCCATGCTAAACGCATTGGCTACCCGGTTATCATCAAAGCGTCCGGCGGCGGCGGCGGTCGCGGTATGCGCGTTGTGCGTAACGATGCGGATCTGGCTCAGTCCATCGCCATGACCAAAGCTGAAGCGAAAGCCGCTTTCAGCAATGACATGGTGTACATGGAGAAATTCCTCGAGAACCCACGCCACATCGAAATTCAGGTGCTGGCAGACGGTCAGGGCAATGCTATCTATCTGGCAGAACGTGACTGCTCCATGCAGCGCCGCCACCAGAAAGTAGTCGAAGAAGCGCCAGCACCAGGCATCACGCCGGAACTGCGTCGCTACATCGGCGAACGTTGCTCTAAAGCGTGCGTGGATATCGGCTATCGCGGTGCAGGTACCTTCGAGTTCCTGTTCGAAAACGGCGAGTTCTACTTCATTGAGATGAACACCCGTATTCAGGTTGAACACCCGGTTACCGAAATGATCACCGGTGTTGACCTGATCAAAGAACAGCTGCGTATCGCGGCGGGTCAACCGCTGTCCATCAAGCAGGAAGAAGTTGTGGTGAAAGGCCATGCGGTGGAATGCCGTATCAACGCCGAAGACCCGAACACCTTCCTGCCAAGCCCGGGTAAAATCACGCGTTTCCACGCGCCGGGTGGTTTTGGTGTGCGCTGGGAGTCTCATATCTACGCCGGTTACACTGTACCGCCGTACTATGACTCAATGATCGGTAAGCTTATCTGCTACGGCGAATCCCGTGATGTGGCGATTGCCCGCATGAAGAACGCCCTGCAGGAGCTGATCATCGATGGTATCAAAACCAACGTTGAACTGCAGATGCGTATTATGACTGACGAGAACTTCCAGCATGGTGGGACTAACATCCACTATCTGGAGAAAAAGCTCGGTCTTCATGAAAAATAAGCGTACGTAAGCAACAAAAGGCCGGTTAATCCGGCCTTTTTTATTTCTGGGGATTGCTCAGTTCCATCATGTACAATTCCCGCTTTCTTTTCCCACCAGGGACAAAAAATGGACAAACGTTTTGTTCAGGCCAACAAAGAAGCCCGCTGGGCGCTGTGGCTAACCCTTCTCTATCTGGCTGCGTGGTTAGTGGCTGCTTACTTACCTGACTCCCGGATTGGGTTCACGGGCCTGCCGCACTGGTTCGAAATGGCCTGCCTGCTTATCCCGCTGGTGTTTATTGTGCTGTGCTGGGCGATGGTGAAGTTTATCTATCGCGACATCTCGCTGGAGGACGACAATGCAGCTTGAAGTCATTCTGCCGCTGATCGCCTATCTGCTGGTGGTATTCGGTCTGTCCGTGTATGCCATGCGTAAGCGTTCGACTGGCCCTTTCCTTAACGAATATTTCCTCGGCAGTCGCTCCATGGGCGGGATCGTGCTGGCCATGACGTTGACCGCGACCTACATCAGCGCCAGTTCGTTTATTGGTGGCCCGGGCGCAGCCTATAAATATGGCCTTGGCTGGGTACTGCTGGCGATGATCCAGCTCCCTGCCGTCTGGCTCTCGCTGGGTATTCTGGGTAAAAAGTTCGCCATTCTGGCGCGTCGTTATAATGCCGTCACGCTGAACGATATGCTCTTTGCACGCTACCAGAGCCGTCTGCTGGTGTGGCTTGCCAGCCTCAGTTTACTGGTGGCGTTCGTGGGCGCGATGACGGTGCAGTTTATCGGCGGCGCACGCCTGCTGGAAACCGCCGCAGGTATCCCTTACGAAACGGGGCTGCTGATCTTTGGCATCAGTATCGCGCTGTATACCGCTTTTGGTGGTTTTCGCGCCAGCGTGCTTAACGATACGATGCAGGGCATGGTGATGCTGATTGGCACGATCGTGCTGCTGGTGGGCGTAGTGCATGCTGCGGGCGGGTTAGGTCAGGCAGTGGAAACCCTGCAGGCTATCGATCCAAAACTGGTCTCCCCGCAGGGCGCGGATGACATCCTCTCCCCGACCTTCATGACCTCCTTCTGGGTACTGGTCTGCTTCGGGGTGATTGGTCTGCCGCATACCGCCGTACGCTGTATCTCTTACAAAGACAGCAAGGCAGTGCATCGCGGCATCATCATCGGCACCATTGTGGTAGCGATCCTGATGTTCGGTATGCACCTTGCGGGCGCGCTGGGCCGGGCAGTGATCCCGGATCTGACCGTGCCTGATCTGGTGATCCCAACCCTGATGGTCAAGGTCCTGCCACCTTTTGCCGCCGGGATCTTCCTCGCGGCACCCATGGCGGCGATCATGTCGACAATCAACGCCCAGTTGCTGCAAAGTTCCGCTACGATCATCAAAGATCTGTACCTGAGTATGCATCCGGAGCAGATGACCAACGAGCGACGCCTGAAGCGGATGTCGGCGGCGATCACCCTGCTGTTAGGGGCGCTGCTGCTGCTGGCGGCCTGGAAGCCGCCTGAGATGATAATCTGGCTCAATCTGCTGGCCTTTGGCGGGCTGGAAGCCGTGTTCCTGTGGCCGCTGGTGCTGGGGCTGTACTGGGAGCGCGCGAACGCTGCCGGTGCCCTGAGTGCGATGATTGTCGGTGGCGTGCTGTATGCCGTGCTCGCCTCCTTTAATGTTCAGTACCTGGGCTTCCATCCGATTGTGCCTTCGCTACTGTTGAGTTTGCTGGCGTTTGTGGTCGGGAACCGTTTTGGTCAACCTGCGCCGCAGGCAGCCGTCATTTCTACTGATAAATAAAGAGTTTTGCCATGCCGTGGATCCAACTGAAACTGAATACGACCGGCGCCAATGCCGAAGAAATGAGTGATGCGCTGATGGAAACCGGTGCGGTCTCCATCACCTTCCAGGACACGCATGACACCCCGGTGTTTGAACCTCTGCCGGGCGAAACCCGCCTGTGGGGTGACACTGACGTCATCGGCCTGTTCGATGCTGAAACCGACATGAATGAGGTGGTGGCCATTCTGGAAAACCATCCGCTGCTGGGCGCAGGTTTTGTCCACAAGATTGAGCAGCTGGAAGACAAAGACTGGGAGCGCGAGTGGATGGATAACTTCCACCCGATGCAGTTTGGCAAACGTCTGTGGATCTGCCCGAGCTGGCGCGACGTACCGGATGCCAACGCGGTCAACGTAATGCTCGATCCGGGTCTGGCATTCGGAACCGGTACTCACCCAACCACCTCCCTGTGTCTGCAATGGCTCGATGGTCTGGATCTGGACGGCAAAACGGTGATCGACTTTGGCTGTGGATCCGGGATCCTCGCTATCGCCGCCCTGAAGCTGGGTGCCGCAAAAGCGATCGGGATCGACATCGATCCCCAGGCGATTCAGGCCAGCCGCGATAACGCCGAACGTAACGGCGTCTCCGAGCGCCTTGAGCTGTATCTGCCAAACGATCAGCCAGAGGCTATGAAAGCCGATGTGGTCGTCGCCAATATCCTGGCAGGCCCGTTACGTGAGCTGGCGCCATTGATCAGCGTCCTGCCCGTTGACGGCGGTTTACTGGGCCTGTCCGGCATTCTTGCCAGCCAGGCCGACAGCGTGTGTGAAGCGTATGCCGATCTCTTTGCACTCGACCCGGTGGTCGAGAAAGAAGAGTGGTGCCGCATTACGGGTTGCAGAAAGTAAGCATCTGCCCAACTGCCTGACATTTAAACAACGACGTTGATTAAACATCAGGCAGTGATCATGTTCTAAAATGAGACCTGGATCGCAAAGAACAGCTGAAATCTGCTGCTAAAAACAGCAGATTATCCCGCTCAGGGGTATGATTCTTTAAGAAAAAATGAGAAGTTTTGGGAAATTGTAAGCGGCCATAAAATGAGCATAATTAATTAAGTTAATGATTTATATCATTAATATTTTTAAGGGCAGGCCTTTACCGGCGATTCCTTGATCTACAACAGAGGATTGTTCAAAGTTTGGCCTTTCATCTCGTGCGAAAAATGCGTAAGATACGCCGCCTTGCAGTCACAGTATGGTCATTTCTTAACTCATGCGCATCGGACACCACCAGCTCAGAAATCGCCTGATCGCAGCACCTATGGCAGGTATTACCGATCGGCCATTCAGGACGCTGTGCTACGAGATGGGAGCAGGTTTAACCGTTTCCGAGATGATGTCGTCTAACCCGCAGGTTTGGGAAAGCGATAAGTCCCGTCTACGGATGGTGCACATTGATGAACCAGGTATTCGCACCGTGCAAATTGCCGGAAGCGTGCCTGAAGAGATGGCAGATGCCGCGCGTATTAACGTGGAAAGTGGCGCCCAGATTATTGATATCAATATGGGTTGCCCGGCCAAAAAAGTGAATCGCAAGCTTGCAGGTTCAGCCCTTCTGCAATACCCCGACCAGGTGAAGTCTATCCTGACGGCGGTTGTCAGCGCAGTGGACGTCCCTGTTACGTTAAAGATTCGCACGGGTTGGTCGCCGGAACACCGTAACTGTGTAGAAATTGCCCAACTGGCTGAAGACTGTGGTATCCAGGCCCTGACCATTCATGGACGCACTCGCGCCTGTTTGTTCAATGGTGAAGCTGAATACGACAGCATTCGGGCAGTTAAGCAGAAAGTTTCCATTCCGATTATCGCGAATGGTGACATTACTGACCCGCTTAAAGCCAGAGCTGTACTCGACTATACGGGAGCTGATGCTCTGATGATAGGACGTGCAGCTCAGGGAAGACCCTGGATCTTTCGGGAAATCCAGCATTATCTGGACACTGGGGAGTTGCTGCTCCCACTGCCACTGGCAGAGGTAAAGCGCTTGCTATGCGCACATATTCGGGAACTGCATGACTTTTACGGTCAGGCAAAGGGGTACCGAATCGCGCGTAAACACGTATCCTGGTATCTCCAGGAACATGCTCCAGATGACCAGTTTCGGCGCACATTCAACGCCATAGAGGATGCCAGCGAACAGCTGGAGGCGTTGGAGGCATACTTCGAAAATCTTGCGTAATGAAATAAAGAGCTGACAGAACTATGTTCGAACAACGCGTAAATTCTGACGTACTGACCGTTTCTACCGTTAACTCCCAGGACCAGGTGACCCAAAAGCCCCTGCGTGACTCGGTTAAACAGGCACTGAAGAACTATTTTGCTCAACTGAATGGTCAGGATGTGAATGATCTGTATGAGCTGGTACTGGCTGAAGTTGAACAGCCCCTGTTGGACATGGTGATGCAATACACCCGCGGTAACCAGACCCGTGCTGCTCTGATGATGGGCATCAACCGTGGTACGCTGCGTAAGAAATTGAAAAAATACGGCATGAACTGATTTCGATCAGCTAAGTGTTTGTTTAAAAAGGCGCTACTCGGCATGGGGACGCGCCTTTTTTATGCCTGCTCACCCGCCCCTTCTGTCCCCCGCACACCTGCTGTTAACCCCAAACGTAAACATGGGTAACCCCACTTCTCAGCCGTCATTTTTCGTGTATATTTCTCGCACTCTTGTCAACCCTTGCTGGAAACCCAGAATGATCCGTAAGTATTGGTGGTTAGTCGTCTTTGCGATTACCGTTTTCCTGTTCGATGCACTGTTAATGCAGTGGATCGAGCTGATCTCTACGGAAACAGACAAGTGCCGCAACATGAATTCAGTCAATCCTTTAAAGCTGATTAACTGCGAAGATTTAGATTAAGTCACTGCTTTCCCTCGACAAGTGTACGGGCTTAAATCCCTTTGAGGCATTTCTATAGAATGATAATGTCTCAGCCCGTCTCACCCGGTATCACGTAATACCTCACTGCGTATGAGTTGATGAGAGCATGCTGGTTAGCCAATACGACCAAATCCTTGTGGTTATCTCTTTTGTTGTTGCCATTCTTGCCGCCTACACCGCGCTGAATATGGCTGGCCGGGTGGCGGATAGCGCCGGCTTCGCGGCGCGCGTCTGGCTGACGGGTGGCGGGACAGCCATGGGCATCGGTATCTGGGCAATGCACTTTATCGGCATGCTGGCGATGGACGTCTCCATGCGGCTCAATTATGACCTGCTGCTGACGGCGCTATCGATGCTGATTGCGATTGGTGCGTCTCTGTTCGCCCTGTGGCTGGTGAGCCGCGACCACCTGCGTCGGCGTCGGCTGCTGACAGGCGCATTGATTATGGGCTCGGGTATCGTCGCGATGCACTATACCGGGATGGCCGCCCTGCAGGTTGAACCCGCGATCGTCTGGGATATGCGCTGGATTTCGCTTTCCGTGGTCATCGCCCTGATGGCGTCACTCGCGGCGCTGTGGCTGACGTTTCGCCTACGCCGCGATGCCGCTCAGGTCACGCTGATGCGCGCGGGTGCAGCCATTCTGATGGGCGTGGCCATCGCCGGGATGCACTACACCGGGATGAAGGCCGCGCAGTTCCCGGTGCAGAGCCATATGCATCATCATGGGGTGAACGGCAGTTGGCTGGCTGTCCTGGTAAGCGTGCTTGCACTCTCTGTGCTGGGAATTACCCTGCTGGTTTCCATGTTTGATGCCCGCCTGCAGGCCCGCACATCACTGCTTGCCTCATCGCTGGCCAAAGCGAACCGCGAGCTGGCCCAGCTTGCCCTGCACGATACCCTGACGCGCCTGCCCAACCGCGTGCTGCTCGAAGACCGTCTTGACCAGGCGATCAACAAAGCCGATCGCGAAGGGGCGATCTTTGCGCTGATGTTTATGGATCTGGACGGCTTCAAGGCGGTAAACGACGCCTACGGGCATGACACCGGCGATAAGCTGCTGGTCGCTGTCACCGAACGGCTGGAACAGCCCCTGAAGGGCCAGTACACCCTGGCGCGTATTGGCGGGGATGAATTTGTGCTGCTGGCGGAGATCGATACCCCCAACGATGCCGCGTCCCTGGCCAGTGCACTGGTGCACGTCATCGATAAACCCTTCAGCCTTGAGCTGTATGAACTGGTCGTTACCCTTAGCGTGGGAATTGCTATCTACCCCCATGACGGCAAGACCCAGCGTGAACTGATGTTCAACGCTGATGCCGCGATGTACCACACCAAACACATGGGGCGTAACAACTATCACTTCTTCCAGCCATCGATGAATACGCTGGCGCAGCAACAGCTGCAGCTGATGAATGACCTGTGGCTGGCGCTGGATCGCCACGAACTCCATCTGGTGTATCAGCCAAAGTTTCAGGCCCCTGTCGGGCCAATCGTCGGCTTCGAAGCGCTGCTGCGCTGGCAGCACCCGGTTCAGGGGTTACTCGCACCCGACCAGTTCCTGCCGCTGGCAGAGAAAAGCGGGCTGATTGTGCCTATTGGTAACTGGGTGATTGATGAAGCCTGCCGCCAGCTGCGTGAGTGGCATCTGGAAGGTCACACGGAATGGTCCGTTGCGGTGAACCTCTCTACGCTCCAGTTTGAACAACCCCAGCTGGTTGATACCGTTATGCGCAGCCTGGCGCGTCACCATATTCCGCCTCATACCCTGATTCTGGAAGTGACCGAAACGACGGCAATGAACAACCCGAATGAGAGCGTGCGGGTGCTGACCGAGCTGACGCAGGCGGGCGTAAAAGCCTCTATCGATGACTTTGGCACCGGGTACTCCAGCCTGCTGTATCTGAAACGCCTCCCGGCCTGCGAGCTGAAAATTGATCGGGCTTTTGTGAAAGATCTCGGCGGCGAAGGTGACGATGCCACGATTGTTTCCGCTATTGTGGCGCTGGCAAAAACGCTCAATCTGAAGGTGGTGGCAGAAGGGGTAGAAACGCCGGAACAGCAGGAATTTTTAACGCAACTCGGCTGCAACACGCTGCAGGGTTACCTGCTGGGCAAACCCGTTTCGCCACAAACCATCCACGCCCTGAGCCACAATCCGCAAGCGATGCTGACAGAGCAATACTAACCGGGCCGACGCCGCTATTAAGCGACGTGATATGCACGGTGTGACAGCCGTGCTGCCGGTAGCGTCGCCAGGATATTATCGACCAGCGCCGGAGCCTGCTGATACAGATCCAGCCGCTCCGGGCTCATTAACCAGTTTTTTACCAGCCCACAGAAAAAGCCATGAAAAACAATTAACGTGGTATCAATATTGACCCGGGAAGAGATGCGACCCAGCGCAATACATTTTTGCAGCATCCCGCGAACATTTTCATAGTTGAATCCAATCCCTTCACGAATTTCATTTTCCGAAATCATGCCCTTTTCAAATTCACATTTGTGATAAAGGATTTGCAATAACGTACGCTGACGGGGATCACGGGCAATATATTGTAGAGCAGTAACAAACTGCTCACGCAATATCAATAACGGATCGTCCTCTTCCGCCAGTACGAGTCGATCGCGAATAATTTCCCGTAGCGGGCGTTGTTCTTGCCAGATAGCATTGAATATTTCCGTTTTACTGGTGAAATGCCAGTAAATAGCACCCCGGGTCAGGCGGGCCGCGTCGGCGATATCCGACAGCGTAGTGTTTGCGACACCGCGTGCTGCAAACTGCTCTATCGCCGCCTCAATCAACGACTGGCGTGTCTTCAGAGCTTCAGCCTTCGTTTTACGCGCCATTCAGATTCACTCGTTTAACGTATTAAATACTTTTAAATAACATCGACGATGGTCGTCAGAGTGTGAATTATCGATCAGCCTAAAAAATAATTCTGAACAAAAAACGCCAATGTGCGTAATTTATAATTCGCACTGATAATTCGAGAGTATTTAATTCATAAAACATATGAATGCCGTTAAAGGAAAATGTATCCATTCATTATGTTGAATGCGCTATCCTGTTGTTTGTTCTTGTTCTGCGCCTTTTCCTTGTCCTACATCCCTTTCGCCGCACTTATAAATCATAAACCTATCCGCTCATTCTTTATTATGACGCCCGCCGTTTTCTGTTTACCTCTCCTCAACGCTTAACCCTGTGCGGTTAATGCGGGTTAAGGATTTTGAAGGAATAGTCATGACGCTTCATTTCAGATTTTTACCCTTATCCGGTTTTATCATCGGTGCCGCATTGCTCGTGGGTTGTGATAATAACGGCGGACAGGTACAGCAACCACCGTCACCGCAGGTTACCGTGCATGTAGTGAAAAGTGCACCGCTGACGGTGACCACCGAACTGCCGGGCAGGACAGATGCCTTTCGCGTCGCCGAGGTTCGCCCGCAGGTGAACGGTATTGTGCTTAAGCGCAATTTTCAGGAAGGCAGCGATATAAAAGCAGGCGATTCGCTGTACCAGATCGATCCGGCCACCTATCAGGCCGCATTTGACAGTGCGTCAGGCGAGTTAGCCAAAGCGCAGGCAGCAGCGAATATTGCCCATCTGACCGTCAAGCGCTATCTGCCGCTGGTCGGCACCCAGTACGTCAGCAAACAGGAATACGATCAGTCGGTAGCCGACGCCCGACAGGCAGATGCCAGCGTAATGGCCGCCAAAGCGAGCGTAGAGAGCGCACGCATTAATCTTGCGTACACCAAAGTCACCTCGCCTATCAGCGGACGTATCGGTAAATCCAGCATCACAGAAGGCGCGCTGGTCGCCAACGGTCAGGCCTCCGCGCTGGCCACGGTGCAGCAGCTGGATCCGATGTATGTCGATGTCACGCAATCCAGCAATGATTTTATGCGCCTCAAGCAGTCCAGCCTGCAAACGGGCGAAGCTGCCCGCTCCGTGCAGCTGCTGATGGAAAATGGTCAGCCCTACCCGCTCAAAGGCTCACTGCAATTCTCCGATGTGACGGTCGATGAAAGTACCGGTTCGATTACCCTACGGGCAATCTTCCCTAACCCCCGGCATATCCTGCTGCCCGGCATGTTTGTGCGGGCGCGCATTGATGAAGGTATCCAGCCTAAAGCGATCCTGGTGCCCCAGCAGGGCGTCACGCGAACGCCGCGCGGCGAAGCCAGCGTAATGGTGGTGAATGCACAAAATCAGGTCGAAGCGCGAAGCGTAGTGGCAACACAGGCCGTCGGCGATCAATGGCTGATCGATGACGGACTGCAGGATGGTGACCGGGTCATCATCAGCGGGCTACAAAAAATCCATCCTGGCGTGACGGTCGTGGCCACACCCGACACCACTGCACAGAAAGCCGGATAAGGAACAGAGTATGGCTAACTTCTTTATCCAGCGCCCGGTCTTTGCCTGGGTGCTCGCCATCATTCTGATGATTGCGGGTGGGCTGGCGATCCTGAAACTCCCGGTTGCCCAGTACCCCACCATTGCACCGCCGGCGGTTGCTATCTCCGCCACCTACCCCGGGGCAGATGCGCAAACCGTGCAAGATACGGTGACGCAGGTGATCGAGCAGAACATGAACGGTATCGATAACCTGATGTACATGTCGTCCACCAGCGATTCGGCGGGCAGCGTGACCATTACCCTGACCTTCGAGTCGGGCACTGACCCGGATATTGCCCAGGTACAGGTGCAGAATAAACTGCAGCTGGCAATGCCGCTGCTGCCGCAGGAAGTGCAGCAGCAAGGGATTGGCGTAGAGAAGTCGAGCAGCAGCTTCCTGCTGGTGGCGGGCTTTGTTTCAGATAACAAAGACCTGACCCAGGATGATATCTCTGACTATGTCGCCTCTAACGTCAAAGATTCGATCAGCCGCACCTCTGGGGTGGGCGATGTGCAGTTGTTTGGTGCCCAGTATGCGATGCGCATCTGGCTGGATGCGAATGCGCTCAATGCCTATCAACTGACCCCGCTGGACGTGATTAATCAGCTCAAAGCCCAGAACAACCAAATCGCCGCAGGCCAGCTCGGCGGTACGCCGTCCGTACCGGGCCAGCAGCTTAACGCCTCGATCATCGCCCAGACGCGACTGAAAACGGCTGAAGAGTTTGGCAACATCACCCTGAAGGTGAATCAGGACGGGTCGATGGTGCATCTGAAAGATGTGGCCCGGATTGCGCCCGGTGGCGAGAACTACAATATGGTCACCAAAATCAATGGTCAGGCGGCGACCGGGCTGGGGATCAAGCTGGCAACCGGCGCCAATGCGCTGGATACCGCAGCGGCGATCAAAACCAAGCTGGCACAGCTGCAGGCGTTTTTCCCGCAGGGGCTGAAGGTGGTCTATCCGTATGACACCACGCCGTTTGTGAAGATCTCCATCCATGAAGTGGTGAAGACCCTGTTTGAAGCCATCATCCTGGTCTTCCTCGTCATGTACCTGTTCCTGCAGAACCTGCGCGCCACGCTGATCCCGACCATTGCCGTGCCGGTGGTGTTGCTGGGGACATTTGCGGTGCTGGCGGCCTTTGGCTTCTCCATTAACACGCTCACCATGTTTGGGATGGTACTGGCGATAGGCCTGCTGGTGGATGACGCCATCGTGGTGGTAGAGAACGTCGAGCGAGTGATGGTCGAGGACAAGCTGCCGCCAAAAGAGGCGACGCAGAAATCGATGGAGCAGATTCAGGGGGCGCTGGTCGGTATCGCCATGGTGCTGTCGGCGGTGTTTATCCCGATGGCCTTCTTCGGTGGCTCCACCGGGGCGATTTATCGTCAGTTCTCCCTGACTATCGTCTCGGCGATGGCGCTTTCTGTACTGGTGGCGCTGATCCTGACTCCGGCGCTGTGCGCCACCCTGCTCAAGGCCCCCAGCGAGCATCATGAGAAAAAAGGTGGATTCTTCGGCTGGTTCAATACCCTGTTCGATAAAAGCGTGGCGCACTACAGCAACAGCGTCAGCCATATTTTGCGTAAAACGGGACGCTATCTGGTGGTGTACATCGTCATTGTCGGCGGCATGACGGTGCTCTTTATGCGCCTGCCGACCTCGTTCCTTCCGGAAGAGGACCAGGGCGTGTTTATGACGATGGTGCAACTCCCTGCTGGTGCGACACAGACCCGCACACAGCAGGTGTTGGATCAGGTTGAGCACTACTATCTGAACAACGAGAAGGCTAACGTGGCGTCGGTCTTTACCGTTAACGGCTTTAGCTTTAGCGGCCAGGGGCAGAATTCAGGGATAGCCTTTATCAGCCTTAGGCCCTGGGAGGCGCGTTCCGGTGAGGTCAACAGCGTCGGTGCGATTGTCAGCCGGGCAACGCGGGCCTTTAGCCAGATCAAGGACGGACTGGTGTTCCCGTTTAACCTGCCGGCCATTATTGAGCTTGGCACCGCAACAGGTTTCGATTTTGAATTGATTGATCAGGCTAATCTGGGACATACCTCGCTGACGCAGGCCCGAAACCAGCTACTGGGCATGATCAAACAGCACCCGGACCTGCTGGTGCGCGTGCGGCCAAACGGGCTGGAAGATACGCCTCAGTTCAAGCTGGATATTGATCAGGAGAAAGCGCAGGCGCTGGGCGTCAGCGTGTCGGACATTAACCAGACCATCTCCACCGCCCTCGGTGGCACCTACGTGAACGACTACATCGATCGCGGTCGGGTGAAGAAAGTGTATGTCCAGGCTGACGCGCCTTTCCGCATGTTGCCGGAAGATATTAATCGCCTGTTTGTGCGCAGCGCCAACGGCTCGATGGTGCCTCTCTCCGCGTTTAGCCAGTCGCACTGGATCTATGGTTCACCGCGACTCGAACGCTACAACGGCAGCCCGTCGATGGAGATTCTGGGCGAAGCGGCACCGGGTAAAAGTACCGGTGAAGCGATGGTCTTAATGGAACAGCTGGCGGCTAAACTGCCTAACGGTATCGGTTACGACTGGACGGGAATGTCCTATCAGGAGCGTTTGTCAGGCAACCAGGCACCTGCCCTGTACGCCATCTCACTGGTGGTGGTGTTCCTGTGCCTGGCGGCACTGTATGAGAGCTGGTCGATACCGTTCTCGGTGATGCTGGTGGTGCCGCTCGGGGTCATTGGTGCCCTGCTCGCGGCCTCCTTGCGTGGCTTAAACAACGATGTCTATTTCCAGGTTGGCCTGCTCACCACCATCGGCCTGTCGGCAAAGAACGCCATTCTGATCGTCGAATTTGCCAAGGATCTGATGGATAAGGAGGGCAAAGGGATGATTGAAGCCACGCTGGAAGCCTCCCGCATGCGACTTCGTCCCATCCTGATGACCTCGCTGGCGTTTATACTGGGGGTGATGCCGCTGGTCATTAGCCATGGTGCAGGCAGCGGCGCGCAAAACGCCGTGGGCACCGGGGTGATGGGCGGTATGCTTTCGGCAACCCTGCTGGCAATATTCTTTGTGCCGGTCTTCTTTGTGGTGGTGCGAAGACGCTTTACGCGTCATAGCGAACAGTAATAGTTAAAGGCGCCACCCGGCGCCTTTTCTTTAGTGAATAAACAGGCGAAGAGCACCAACCATTTATTTTACTTATTAATTAGCACAACAATTAATTGTTTATGTATCGGTATAAGAATGAGATTTTTGCCCGCCTCTCTCCCCACTTTCTCCATTATTGAATCCAGTCGATATCGTTTTCTCCATGATTTTTACAATCAAAATAATTTGAGATTATTCACTCTTCATCGCCTTTTTGAACAGGTGGTAAAATAGCCACCTGCTTTGCGTAAGACCTTGCTGGCGATATCGCGAAGTAAGATTTCATTTTGAGGTAACACCATGAAAAGATTAATTTCAGTTGCTCTGCTTGCCGCACTCCTTGCGGGTTGCGCGCATGATTCTCCGTGTGTCCCGGTTTACGACGATCAGGGTCGCCTGGTTCACACCAATACCTGTATGAAAGGGACCACTCAGGATAACTGGGAAACAGCCGGCGCGATAGCAGGCGGTGCAGCGGCCATTGCAGGCCTGACGCTGGGTATCATCGCCGTGTCTAAGTAATCCAGAAAGCGCGGATCGTTCCGCGCTTTTGCTTTCTCTTCAGACCTTATTCCCGCAAGATAAAATAAACACCCCGCCCAAAATTTAGGTTAATAAATAAATCTGCGCTGGCTCACAGCATAGATACAATGCCCTCCCTTCTGTTATTAATGCCAGAAACACGCCCTTTCATTTCACGTTCACTGCACCAGACTTTCGCTCTGATTTGTGGCACAGGTTGTAATTTCGCACCATTTCAGGGCGCTCGATTTAATTATCCCTGTCTACACTCTGCTTTACGCGTTGCGTAATCGCTTATTACGTTTAATGCAAAAACTGGCATCACGTTTGCTTTATTAACGTCGGCCACAGCCACAGACAGGTTAAAGCGTTTATAAGACGCTTCACTATAACGATAATTTTCGCCACACAGGATGCATTATGAAAAAGATGATGATGGCCAGCCTGGCCGCTGCAAGTGTGCTGCTTGCGATTGCCAGTCAGGCTCAGGCGGGTGCAACGCTGGATGCCGTAAAGAAGAAGGGCTTTGTGCAGTGTGGGATCAGTGATGGGTTGCCGGGTTTCTCTTACGCTGATGCCAGCGGTAAATTCTCGGGTATTGATGTGGATATCTGTCGTGGCGTGGCCGCAGCCGTATTAGGCGATGACACCAAAGTTAAATATACACCGCTGACCGCAAAAGAGCGCTTCACCGCATTGCAATCCGGCGAAGTAGATCTGCTTTCACGTAATACTACCTGGACCTCCTCACGCGATACCGGAATGGGCATGTCCTTTACCGGGGTGACCTATTACGACGGCATCGGCTTCCTGACGCACAATAAAGCCGGCCTGAAGAGCGCGAAAGAGCTGGATGGCGCGACCGTCTGTATCCAGGCAGGGACCGACACTGAACTGAACGTGGCGGATTACTTCAAAGCCAACAATATGAAATACACGCCGGTCACCTTCGACCGCTCCGATGAATCCGCCAAAGCCCTGGAGTCTGGCCGCTGCGATACGCTGGCGTCGGATCAGTCTCAGCTGTATGCCCTGCGCATCAAGCTGAGTAATCCTGCGGAATGGCTGGTACTACCTGAAGTGATCTCCAAAGAGCCTTTAGGCCCGGTAGTGCGTCGCGGGGATGACGAATGGAACTCCGTAGTTCGCTGGACTCTGTTCGCCATGCTCAACGCCGAAGAGATGGGCGTTAACTCGAAAAACGTAGATGAGAAAGCCGCTAACCCATCAACGCCAGACATGGCGCATCTGCTGGGTAAAGAGGGTGATTACGGCAAAGATCTGAAGCTTGATAACAAATGGGCGTACAACATCATTAAAAAAGTGGGTAATTACGCTGAAATCTTCGAGCGCAACGTGGGTTCCGAGAGCGCGTTGAAGATTAAACGTGGCCAGAACAACCTCTGGAACAACGGCGGCATTCAGTACGCACCGCCAGTGCGATAAGTATTTTGCTGTAACGGGCACTGCCAATGCAGTGCCCCATCAGAGTCATGGTTACCCGAGGTTTTTATGTCCCATCGCCGCTTAGCACTAAAAGGAGCCTTCTCCTTTTCTAACCCTGCGGTTCGCGCCTGGCTGTTTCAGATCCTCGCTATTCTCGCCGTGCTGGCCGTCGCGATCTATTTATTCCATAACACTGTTACCAACCTGAGCACGCGGGGCATTACTTCGGGCTTTGCTTTTCTTGACCGCAGCGCGGGCTTTGGCATTGTTCAACATTTAATTGATTACAGCGAAGGTGACACCTACGGCCGCGTATTCCTGGTCGGCCTGATGAATACCCTGCTGGTGTCAGCGCTGTGCATCGTTTTTGCTTCCCTGTTAGGGTTTTTCCTCGGGCTCGCGAGGCTGTCTGATAACTGGCTGCTGCGCAAACTGTCCACCGTTTATATTGAGACCTTTCGTAATATCCCCCCGCTGCTGCAGATCTTTTTCTGGTATTTCGCCGTGCTGCGTAACCTGCCAGGTCCACGCCAGGCGGTTGATGCCTTCGATCTGGCTTTTTTAAGCAATCGTGGTTTGTATATCCCGGCCCCGCAGTTCGCAGAAGGAATGCTGGCGCTGCTCGTGGCGCTGGTGTGTGTGGCGGGAATATCAGTCGCGCTGTTCCGTTTTAACCGTAACCTGCAGATGAAAACCGGGCAATTGCGACGCACATGGCCTGTCACTCTCATTCTGCTGGCGATCCTGCCGTGGCTGGCTCATGTCATTTTTGGTCCAGCGCTGCACTGGGATGTTCCTCAGCTGCAGGGGTTTAACTTCCGCGGCGGCATGGTCCTGATCCCGGAGCTTGCCGCGCTGACCCTGGCGCTCTCGATCTACACCTCTGCCTTTATCGCAGAAATTATCCGCTCCGGTATTCAGGCGGTTCCCTATGGTCAGCATGAAGCCGCTCGTTCACTCGGACTGCCAAACCCGGTCACCCTGCGCCAGGTGATCCTGCCTCAGGCACTGCGGGTCATCATCCCCCCGCTGACCAGTCAGTATCTGAATATCGTGAAAAACTCGTCTTTGGCAGCGGCCATTGGCTATCCCGATATGGTTTCGCTCTTTGCCGGGACCGTACTCAACCAAACCGGACAGGCCATCGAAACCATTGCCATCACCATGTCGGTTTATCTGATCATCAGTCTGACCATTTCTCTGCTGATGAATATCTATAACCGCCGCATCGCACTGGTTGAACGCTAAGGAGCCATGATGACAAAAGCTGTATTGTCTCACCCCGCGTCTCCGGGCAGGACCGGTAACGGACGCATCATCACATGGGCGCGTAAGAATCTGTTCTCCAGCTGGAGCAATACCCTGCTTACGTTGGTGTGCTTTTGGCTGATGTGGGAACTGATCCCACCGCTGCTGAACTGGGCCTTTTTGCAGGCTAACTGGGTCGGTACAACACGAGCCGACTGCACCAAAGAGGGCGCCTGCTGGGTCTTTATCCACCAACGTTTTGGCCAGTTTATGTATGGGCTCTATCCTCACGATCAGCGCTGGCGCATCAATGTTGCGCTGATCGTCGGAATGCTCTCCATCATCCCGATGTTCTGGAGCAAACTGCCGCGTCGCGGGCGATACATTGCCTGCTGGGCGGTGCTTTATCCTGTTATCGTCTGGTGGCTGCTGTATGGCGGATCGCTCGGGCTCACTCACGTCGAAACCCGCCAGTGGGGCGGTCTGACGCTGACGCTGATTATTGCCTCTGTGGGAATTGCCGGAGCATTACCGCTGGGTATTTTGCTGGCATTGGGTCGCCGCTCCACGATGCCGGTCGTACGCGTCCTGTCCGTTATTTTCATTGAGTTCTGGCGTGGCGTACCGCTGATCACCGTGCTGTTTATGTCATCCGTGATGCTGCCGCTTTTTATGGCGGAAGGCACGACCATCGACAAACTGCTCCGCGCCCTGGTCGGCGTCATTCTGTTCCAGTCGGCCTATGTCGCGGAAGTGGTTCGGGGAGGATTGCAGGCGCTGCCAAAAGGTCAGTATGAAGCAGCGGAATCGCTGGCGTTGGGCTACTGGAAAACGCAGGGGTTAGTGATCCTGCCGCAGGCGCTGAAGCTGGTGATCCCCGGCCTGGTTAACACCATTATCGCGTTGTTCAAAGACACCAGTCTGGTCATTATCATTGGATTATTCGATCTCTTCAGTAGCGTGCAACAGGCTACCGTCGACCCAGCATGGCTGGGCATGTCGACAGAAGGCTATGTTTTTGCTGCACTTATCTACTGGATTTTCTGTTTTAGCATGTCGCGCTATAGCCAGCATCTGGAAAAGCGCTTTAACACCGGGCGTTCACCGCACTGAGGAATTTATGAGCCAGATAACTATGACACCCGCTGACGCGATGATTACACTGGATAACGTGAATAAGTGGTATGGACAATTTCACGTCCTGAAAGACATCAACCTGAAGGTGAAGCAAGGAGAACGCATTGTTCTGTGCGGGCCTTCAGGGTCGGGTAAATCCACGACCATTCGCTGTATTAACCACCTTGAAGAGCATCAGCAAGGCCGGATTGTGGTGGATGGCATCGAACTGAACGATGATATTCGTAACGTTGAGCGCGTCCGCCAGGAAGTGGGTATGGTCTTCCAGCATTTCAATTTGTTTCCCCATCTGACGGTGCTACAGAACTGTACGTTGGCCCCTGTCTGGGTGCGTAAAATGCCAAAAAAAGAAGCCGAGGCGCTGGCCATGCACTATCTGGAACGCGTGCGTATCGCGGAACATGCGCACAAATTCCCGGGCCAAATCTCGGGTGGTCAGCAGCAGCGCGTAGCGATCGCACGTTCCCTGTGTATGAAACCGAAGATTATGCTGTTTGACGAACCCACCTCGGCACTCGATCCAGAGATGGTAAAAGAGGTACTTGATACCATGATTGGGCTGGCGCAATCGGGTATGACCATGCTGTGTGTAACGCATGAAATGGGCTTTGCCAGAACGGTAGCGGACCGTGTGATCTTTATGGATCGCGGAGAAATCGTCGAGCAGGCGCCGCCGGAGGAGTTTTTTGCCCACCCGAAATCAGAACGTACGCGCGCATTCTTGTCGCAGGTCATTCACTGAGTTTGATCGGCCCGGTGGTGTCTCACGCCCCGGGCATGATGCTTTCGTAACGGATAAACGCAAAAAGGCCATCCTTTCGGATGGCCTTTTCACTTAATTGATGTCTGGCAGTTCCCTACTCTCGCATGGGGAGACCCCACACTACCATCGGCGCTACGGCGTTTCACTTCTGAGTTCGGCATGGGGTCAGGTGGGACCACCGCGCTACAGCCGCCAGACAAATTCTTTTCTATGTGCCGAACT
>NZ_JBOGBT010000073.1:0-1558 GCF_051656365.1 Silvania sp.
GTCTGCCTGCCGACGCCGCGCTGCTCACCGCCACCGCCAGCTTTGACGAAAGCGCCCTGACCGGCGAATCCATCCCGGTGGATCGCGCCGCCGGCGAAAAAGTGCCCGCCGGTGCCACCAGCGTCGATCGTCAGGTGCAGCTGACAGTGTTATCCGAACCGGGCGACAGCGCCATCGATCGTATCCTGAAGTTGATTGAAGAGGCAGAGGAGCGCCGCGCCCCGGTTGAGCGCTTTATCGACCGCTTCAGCCGGATCTACACCCCGGCGATTATGCTGGTTGCGCTGCTGGTCGCCGTTGTCCCGCCGCTGCTGTTTAGCGCCCCATGGGAAGGCTGGATCTACAAAGGGCTGACCCTGCTGCTGATCGGCTGTCCGTGCGCACTGGTGATCTCGACGCCTGCGGCGATTACCTCCGGGCTGGCGGCCGCTGCCCGCCGTGGGGCGCTGATCAAGGGCGGTGCCGCACTGGAACAACTCGCGCAGGTGCAGCAGGTGGCGTTTGATAAAACCGGCACCCTGACGGTCGGCAAGCCGCAGGTGACCGGCCTTTATCCGCACGACATCAGCGAGGATGCGCTGTTGGCGCTGGCTGCGGCGGTGGAGCAAGGTTCTACCCACCCGCTGGCACAGGCGATTGTCCGCGAAGCGCAGGCCCGAGGGCTGAATATCCCGGCCGCTACCGCCCAGCGCGCGCTGATGGGCTCGGGTATCGAAGCCCAGGTCGAGGGCCAGCTGGTGTTAATCTGTACGGCAGATAAATTCCCTGCTCCGCAGTTGGCCCAGCAGATCTGCACCCTGGAGGAGGCCGGGCAGACGGTGATTATCGTCGCCGAGAATAACGTGGCAAAAGGCATTATTACCCTGCGCGACACTCTGCGTAACGACGCCAGAGCAGCGGTGGATGCCCTGCATCAGCTGGGGGTCAATGGGGTGATCCTGACCGGCGATAACCCACGCGCGGCGGCGGCGATTGCCGGTGAGCTGGGCCTGGAATTCCGCGCCGGATTGCTACCCGCAGATAAAGTGCAGGCGGTCACCGAGCTGAACGGCCACACCCCGCTGGCGATGGTGGGCGACGGGATTAACGATGCGCCGGCAATGAAGGCGGCCACCATCGGCATTGCGATGGGCAGCGGCACCGACGTGGCGCTGGAGACCGCCGATGCGGCGCTGACCCATAACCATTTAACCGGTTTAGCGCAGATGATTAGCCTTGCTCGCGCCACCCGCGCCAATATCCGGCAGAACATCGCCATTGCGCTGGGGTTAAAGGGGATTTTCCTGGTGACCACCCTGCTGGGGATGACCGGATTGTGGCTGGCGGTGCTGGCGGATACCGGCGCGACAGTGCTGGTGACGGCGAACGCGTTGCGATTGTTGCGCCGTCGGTAAACAATGGGGTGCGGCCTGTGGAAGAGGGCTGACCAATCCCCAGTAATTTTTAATCTTAAAGCAATGGAATAACGACAAGGGAATAAATCTCTTACAGCGATACCCTGGTCCGGCTGAAAATCGCCGAAGCGTTTCCTGTAGGCCGGGGCGAGGCGCATGGATGC
>NZ_JBOGBT010000074.1:0-47584 GCF_051656365.1 Silvania sp.
CGAAACGCTGGGGCCGCTGAAAAGCGCCCGCGTTCACCTGGCGATGCCAAAACCGTCGCTGTTCGTCCGCGAACAAAAAGCCCCTTCCGCTTCCGTTACCGTCAATCTGCAGCCGGGCCGCGCGCTCGATGAAGGTCAAATCAGCGCCGTCGTGCATCTGGTCTCCAGCGCCGTGGCGGGTCTGCCGCCGGGTAACGTGACGCTGGTGGATCAGGGTGGGCATCTGCTGACCCAGTCCAATACCGCCGGACGCGATCTGAATGACGCCCAGCTGAAATACGCCACCGACGTGGAAGGCCGCGTTCAGCGCCGCATCGAAGCCATTCTTGGCCCGATTGTCGGCAACAGCAACGTCCACGCCCAGGTCACTGCGCAGATTGATTTTGCCAATAAAGAGCAGACCGAAGAGCAGTACAGCCCGAATGGCGATCCTTCCCGGGCAGTGATGCGTTCGCGTCAGCTGAATGAAAACGAGCAGAATGGCGGCAATAACCCTGGCGGCGTGCCGGGTGCGCTCTCTAATCAGCCTGCCCCAGCCAACGCCGGCCCGATTACCACACCGCCGCAAAACCCACAGAACGGCCAGCAGGCGAACGCTCAGCAACAGCAGCAAACCTCCACCACGGCGGCCAATAGCGGGCCGCGTACCAGCAGCCGCAACGAAACCACCAACTACGAAGTCGACCGCACTATCCGTCACACCAAAATGAACGTCGGCGACATCGAACGTCTCTCGGTGGCGGTGGTGGTCAACTACAAAACCCTGCCGGACGGTAAGCCGTTGCCGCTGACCGCCGAGCAGATGAAGCAGATTGAAGACCTGACCCGCGAAGCGATGGGCTTCACGGAAAAACGCGGTGACACACTCAACGTGGTGAACTCGCCGTTCAGCGCGGTTGACGATGCCAGCGGTGAGCTGCCGTTCTGGCAACAGCAGGCATTTATCGATCAGCTGATCGAAGCCGGTCGCTGGCTGCTGGTGGTGATTGTCGCCTGGCTGCTGTGGCGTAAAGCGATCCGTCCGCAGCTGGTTCGCCGCGCAGAAGAAGCCAAGGCCCTGAAAGAGCAAACCATGCTGCGTCAGGAAACCCACGAAGCGGTGGAAGTCCGCCTCAGCAAAGACGAACAGGTACAGCAGCGCCGGGTAAATCAGCGTCTGGGCGCTGAAGTGATGAGCCAGCGTATTCGTGAAATGTCAGATAACGATCCGCGCGTCGTGGCGCTGGTCATTCGCCAGTGGATGAGCACCGAAAATGAGTAACCTTACCGGAACAGATAAAAGCGCTATTCTGCTGATGACCATTGGCGAGGATCGCGCGGCGGAGGTGTTCAAACACCTCTCCCAGCGCGAAGTGCAGTTGCTCAGCGCGGCGATGGCCAACGTGCGGCAGATCTCCAATAAGCAGCTCACCGACGTGCTGGCAGAGTTTGAGCAGGAAGCGGAACAGTTCACCGCGCTCAACGTCAACGCCAACGAATACCTGCGCTCGGTGCTGGTCAAGGCACTTGGCGAAGAGCGCGCGGCCAGCCTGCTGGAAGATATTCTCGAAACCCGCGACACCGCCAGCGGCATCGAAACGCTCAACTTTATGGAGCCGCAGAGCGCTGCCGATCTTATTCGCGACGAGCACCCACAGATCATCGCCACCATCCTGGTCCACCTCAAGCGCGGCCAGGCGGCGGATATTCTGGCGCTGTTCGACGAGCGTCTGCGTCACGACGTGATGCTGCGTATCGCCACCTTCGGCGGCGTCCAGCCAGCCGCGCTGGCAGAGCTGACCGAAGTGCTGAACGGCCTGCTCGACGGCCAGAATCTCAAGCGCAGCAAAATGGGCGGCGTGAGAACGGCGGCCGAAATTATCAACCTGATGAAAACGCAGCAGGAAGAGGCGGTTATTACTGCTGTTCGCGAGTTCGACGGCGAACTGGCACAGAAAATTATCGACGAGATGTTCCTGTTCGAAAACCTGGTCGACGTGGACGACCGCAGCGTCCAGCGCCTGCTGCAGGAAGTGGACTCCGAATCGCTGCTTATCGCCCTCAAAGGTGCCGAACAGCCGCTGCGCGAGAAGTTCCTGCGCAACATGTCCCAGCGTGCGGCAGATATCCTGCGCGACGATCTGGCCAACCGTGGCCCGGTCCGTCTGTCTCAGGTGGAAAACGAACAGAAAGCAATCCTGCTTATTGTGCGTCGTCTGGCCGAAACCGGCGAGATGGTAGTCGGCAGCGGCGAGGATACCTATGTCTGATGAACTGCCGTGGAAGATCTGGACGCCACAGGATCTCGCCCCTCCCCTCGCCGAGTTTGTCCCCGCGACCGTCGAACCGACGCTGGACGGAGATGAAGAAGGCGAGCCTGAGCTGAGTGAAGAGGAGCAGCGCGCCCAGCAGCTGGCACAGATCCAGCTCCAGGCGCACGAGCAGGGTTACTCGGCCGGGATGAACGAAGGCCGTCAAAAAGGCCAGGAACAAGGGTATCAGGAAGGGCTGGCCCAGGGGCTTGAGCAGGGACTGGCGCAGGCCCGTTCCCAGCAGGCGCCGATCCACGCCCGGATGCAGCAGCTGGTCAGCGAGTTCCAGAATACGCTTGATGCGCTGGACAGCGTGATCGCCTCGCGTCTGATGCAGATGGCGCTGGAAGCCGCCCGCCAGGTGATCGGCCACACGCCGCCTGTCGATAACTCGTCATTGATTAAACAGATTCAGGGCCTGCTGCAGCAGGAGCCGCTGTTCAGCGGCAAGCCACAGCTGCGTGTCCATCCGGACGATCTGCAGCGGGTGGAAGAGATGCTCGGCGCGACCCTCAGCCTGCACGGCTGGCGTCTGCGCGGCGATCCGACCCTGCATCACGGCGGCTGCAAAGTCTCTGCCGATGAAGGGGATCTGGATGCCAGCGTGGCGACGCGCTGGCAGGAACTGTGCCGCCTGGCAGCACCGGGAGTCATCTGATGACCGCGCGTCTTACCCGCTGGCTGAACACCCTCGACAACTTTGAAACGAAGATGGCCCAGCTGCCGTCCGTGCGTCGCTACGGTCGTCTGACCCGCGCCACCGGGCTGGTGCTGGAAGCTACCGGCCTGCAACTGCCGCTGGGTGCGACCTGCATTATCGAACGCCAGGACGGGAACGAGATCCGCGAAGTCGAGAGCGAAGTGGTCGGCTTTAACGGCCAGCGACTGTTCCTGATGCCGCTGGAAGAGGTCGAAGGCGTGCTGCCAGGTGCCCGTGTGTATGCCAAAAATTTATCCAGCGACGGACTGCACAGCGGCAAACAGCTGCCGCTCGGCCCGGCGCTGCTGGGACGGGTACTGGACGGCGGCGGAAAACCGCTGGATGGCCTGCCCTCTCCGGATACCACCGAAACCGGCGCGCTGGTAACGCAGCCGTTTAACCCCCTGCAACGTACCGCGATTGAACACGTGCTGGATACCGGCGTGCGCCCGATCAACGCCCTCCTGACCGTCGGTCGCGGCCAGCGTATGGGGCTATTTGCCGGTTCCGGCGTCGGCAAATCGGTGCTGCTGGGGATGATGGCCCGCTACACCCAGGCCGACGTCATTGTGGTAGGGCTGATTGGCGAACGTGGCCGCGAAGTTAAAGATTTTATCGAGAACATTCTCGGCACCGAGGGGCGCGCCCGTTCGGTGGTGATTGCCGCCCCGGCGGATGTCTCTCCCCTGCTGCGTATGCAGGGTGCCGCGTATGCCACGCGCATCGCGGAAGATTTTCGTGACCGGGGTCAGCATGTGCTGCTGATCATGGACTCCCTCACCCGCTATGCGATGGCGCAGCGTGAAATCGCGCTGGCAATCGGCGAGCCGCCGGCCACCAAAGGCTATCCGCCGTCGGTATTTGCCAAACTCCCGGCGCTGGTTGAACGCGCGGGCAACGGCATCAGCGGCGGGGGCTCGATTACCGCCTTTTACACGGTACTGACCGAGGGCGACGATCAGCAGGATCCGATTGCCGACTCGGCGCGTGCGATCCTCGACGGCCACATCGTGCTGTCGCGTCGTCTGGCCGAGGCCGGGCACTATCCGGCGATTGATATTGAAGCGTCGATCAGCCGTGCCATGACATCGCTGATCACCGAGAAGCACTACGCCCGGGTGCGTAACTTCAAACAACTGCTCTCCAGCTTCCAGCGCAACCGCGATCTGGTCAGCGTCGGCGCCTATGCCAAAGGCAGCGACCCGATGCTCGACAAAGCCATCGCGCTGTGGCCGCAGCTGGAAGCCTATCTGCAACAGGGTATTTTTGAAAAAGCCGACTGGGAAAGTTCAATCCAGATGCTGGAATACATTTTCCCGCAGGCGTAATCAGGGTAGAGGGCGAACGTTATGGCGCAACACGGCGCATTAGCCACGCTGAAAGATCTGGCCGAGAAAGAAGTCGACACTGCCGCCCAGCAGCTTGGCGCCATGCGCCGCGGGCATCAGCAGGCCGAAGAGCAACTGAAGATGCTGATCGACTATCAGCACGAGTATCGCGCCAACCTCAACAACGACATGACGCAGGGCATCGGCAGCCAACGCTGGATCAACTATCAGCAGTTTATTCAGACCCTGGAAAAGGCTATCGACCAGCATCGCCAGCAGCTGGACCAGTGGAATAACAAAGTCGACAGGGCGCTCAATTTCTGGCGTGAGAAGAAGCAGCGTTTACAGGCCTGGCAGACGTTACAGGATCGCCAGCTGACCGCCGCCGCCCTGGCAGAAAACCGTCTCGATCAGAAAAAAATGGATGAGTTCGCCCAGCGCGCATCAATGAGGAAACCGGAATGATCACAGTGCAACAACTGCTTTCGAGCGACAGCGAGCTGGCAGGCAGCACCCGCAGCGGGAAAGCCGCCGATGGCGCGCAGGATTTTCTCGCCCTGCTGACGGGCGCATTAACCGAGGCACCTGCCCTGGGTAAAGAAGCGGGACTGACGCTCAACGATTTGCATGCCGCCGGTGGTAAGCTGCCGAAAGCGGGCCTGACCGCGGACGCCGAAGGCCAGGAGACCGGCAAACTGACAGAACTGCTGGCGCGCCACGAGATTGTGGTCGCCGACGACAGCGCACCGCAGGTAACCCTGCCGGGGCTGACCAGCGGTCTGCTGACGTCTGCCAAAGGCGACGTGCTGAAAACGCTGGCCCAGGCCGCGAAAGATGCCGACAGCAAAACCGATCTCAGCGACGAAGAGCTGGCCGGATTAAGCGCTTTAATGGCGATGCTACCGCACCAGCAGATGGCAACCGCTGCCGCGCCGAAACCCGTTAACGCCGATACGCTTGCGGTCCAGACCACGCCTGCGGGTAATAGCCGCCAGCCGGTGCTGGATACCGATGCGCTGCGCAGCGCGAAAACGGTCGCTCAGGACAAAGATGCTGCGTTAGCCTCAAACACGCAGTTGACACCAACGATGGCGGCCACCGTCAGCAAACTGGACGCCGAGAGCACGCCATCACCGAGCGGCCCAACCGCCACGATGGCCCCGATCCTCAGCAGCCACTCGTCTGCCGCGCCAACGCCTGCCACAGTCCCCGTGGTGAGCGCACCGCTGGGCAGCGGTGAGTGGCAGCAGACTGTCAGCCAGCACATCACCTTGTTTACCCGTCAGGGCCAACAGAGCGCCGAGCTGCGTCTGCACCCGGAAGATCTCGGTCAGATCCAGATTTCGCTTAAACTGGATGATAATCAGGCGCAGCTGCAGATGGTGTCAGGTCATAGCCACGTGCGCGCCGCGCTGGAAGCGGCGCTGCCGATGCTGCGTACCCAGCTGGCGGATAACGGTATCCAACTGACGCAAAGCAACATCAGCAGCGAAAACTTCAGCGGCCAGCAGCATGCCGCGTCCCAGCAACAGGCGTCCCGCTCCGGCAATCAGGGCGGATTTGACGAAGAGAACGATGAACTGCTGGCCACCCCGGCCTCCCTACAGTCCGTGGCGCGTGGAAACGGTGCCGTGGATATCTTCGCGTAAACGCCAGAGGTAGCGTGATTATCCCCGTCTTTTCCACCCTTTGACGGTGACAGGACACGGGATAATCATCTTATTAGCAGTCCCGAAACAGGAAGCACGCATCAGATGACTGACTCCGCTATCACCAAAAAAAGTAAGCGTTCCATCTGGATCCCGCTGCTGGTGTTAATTACGCTCGCCGCCTGCGCCACCGCGGGCTACAGCTACTGGCGTATGAACAAGGCGCCTGCAGCCGAAGCCAAAGTCGAGCCACCACCGCCTGCCGCGCCGGTCTTTTTTGCGCTGGATACGTTTACCGTTAACCTGGGTGACGCGGAGCGCGTGCTGTACGTGGGGATTACGCTGCGTCTGAAAGACGACGCGACCCGTGCGCGTCTGAGCGAGTATCTGCCGGAAGTGCGCAGCCGTCTGCTGCTGCTGTTCGCACGCCAGGATGCTTCCCAGCTCTCGACCGATGAAGGTAAGCAGAAGCTGGTAGACGCCATTAAGCAAACGCTGGCCGCCCCTCTGGTGAGTGGTCAACCTAAGCAGGAAGTCACTGACGTTCTGTATACAGCCTTTATTTTGCGGTAACGACATGGGCGACAGTATTCTTTCACAGGCGGAAATCGATGCGCTGCTCAACGGCGACAGCGATAAAACCGACGATCCAAAACCGGGTGCGGCGGGCGAAAGTAATATTCGCCCCTACGATCCCAATACCCAGCGTCGCGTGGTGCGCGAGCGTCTGCAGGCGCTGGAGATCATCAACGAACGTTTTGCCCGTCAGTTCCGTATGGGGCTGTTTAACCTGCTGCGTCGTAGCCCGGATATCACCGTCGGCGCGATCCGCATTCAGCCGTATCATGAGTTTGCCCGCAACCTGCCGGTGCCAACCAACCTGAACCTGATCCACCTGAAACCGCTGCGCGGTACCGGCCTGTTCGTGTTTTCGCCGAGCCTGGTGTTTATCGCAGTGGATAACCTGTTCGGCGGCGACGGGCGTTTCCCGACGAAAGTGGAAGGCCGCGAGTTCACCCATACCGAACAGCGCGTCATCAACCGGATGCTGAAGCTGGCGCTGGAGTCCTACAGCGACGCGTGGAAAGCCATCAACCCGCTGGAAGTGGAGTATGTGCGTTCTGAGATGCAGGTGAAGTTCACCAACATCACCACCTCGCCAAACGACATCGTGGTTAACACCCCGTTCCACGTGGAGATCGGCAACCTGACCGGTGAGTTCAACATCTGTCTGCCGTTCAGCATGATCGAACCGCTGCGCGAAGTGCTGGTGAACCCGCCGCTGGAAAACTCCCGTCATGAAGACCAGAACTGGCGTGAGAATCTGGTCCGTCAGGTGCAGCACTCGCAGCTGGAGCTGGTGGCGAATTTTGCCGACGTGCCGCTGCGCCTCTCGCAGATCTTAAAATTAAAACCCGGCGATGTGCTGCCGATCGATAAGCCCGATCGCATCATTGCCCATGTGGATGGCGTGCCCGTCCTGACCAGCCAGTACGGCACCGTGAACGGTCAGTACGCGCTACGCGTTGAGCACTTGATTAACCCGATTTTGAATTCTCTGAATGAGGAACAGCCCAAATGAGTGATATGAACAATCCGTCCGATGACAACAACGGAGCACTGGACGATCTGTGGGCTGAGGCATTAAACGAACAAAAAGCACCGGCCAGCAAAAGCGTGGCCGATGCGGTGTTCCAGCAGCTGGGCGGCGGCGATGTCAGCGGCACGCTGCAGGATATCGATCTGATTATGGATATCCCGGTCAAGCTGACCGTGGAGCTGGGTCGTACCCGGATGACCATCAAAGAGCTGCTGCGCCTGACGCAGGGTTCAGTCGTGGCGCTGGATGGCCTTGCGGGTGAGCCGTTGGACATCCTGATCAACGGCTACCTCATTGCCCAGGGTGAAGTGGTCGTGGTTGCCGATAAGTACGGCGTGCGTATCACCGACATCATCACCCCATCCGAACGTATGCGTCGTCTGAGCCGTTAAGCATGACAACCCAGGCCACCGTTTCTCAACCCTCTGCGGTACCCGGTTCACCGTTGCTGCAGGTCAGCGGTGCGCTGCTGGGGATTATTGCCTTTATTTTGATTGCCGCCTGGCTGGCAAAACGCGTCGGTCTGGCGGGAAAAACCGCCGGGGCACGCGGACTGAAGCTGTGCGCCAGCACCTCGCTGGGACCGCGTGAGCGGGTGGTGATTGTGGAAGTGGACGACGCCCGGCTGGTGCTGGGTGTGACGGCATCACAGATTAATCTGCTGCATACCTTGCCCCCTGCGCCCGTCGTTGACGAGGCCCGCACCGATGTTGCACCGGATTTTCAGTCGGTGATGAAGAGTTTGCTTAAGCGTTCCGGGAGATCGTGATGCGCCCTGTGTTGTCCCTTACGCTTGCAGGTCTTGCCCTGTTTGCTCCTGCCGTGTCTGCCCAACTGCCTGGTTTGATTTCCACGCCGATGGCCGGTGGCGGTCAAAGCTGGTCTCTGCCGATCCAGACGCTGGTGTTCATCACCTCGCTGACCTTTATTCCGGCCATCCTGCTGATGATGACCAGCTTCACCCGCATCATTATTGTGTTTGGTTTGCTGCGTAACGCGCTGGGCACCCCATCCGCGCCGCCTAACCAGGTGCTGCTGGGTCTGGCCCTGTTTTTAACCTTCTTCATCATGTCTCCGGTGATCGACAAAATTTATGTCGATGCCTACCAGCCGTTCAGCGAAGAGAAGATCTCGATGCAGGAAGCGCTGGAGAAAGGGGCGCAGCCGCTGCGCGAATTTATGCTGCGTCAGACCCGTGAAGCGGATCTGGCTCTGTTTGCCCGCCTCGCCAATGCGGGGCCGATGCAGGGACCGGAAGCGGTGCCGATGCGTATTCTGCTGCCGGCTTACGTCACCAGCGAGCTGAAAACCGCTTTCCAGATTGGCTTTACCATTTTTATTCCGTTTTTGATTATCGACCTGGTGATCGCCAGCGTGCTGATGGCGCTGGGGATGATGATGGTGCCTCCGGCAACCATTGCCCTGCCCTTCAAGCTGATGCTGTTTGTCCTGGTGGATGGCTGGCAGCTGCTGGTCGGTTCGCTGGCGCAAAGTTTCTACAGTTGAGGCGCGCACGATGACCCCTGAATCGGTAATGATGATGGGCACGGAAGCAATGAAAGTTGCGATTGCCGTTGCCGCTCCCCTGCTGCTGGTGGCGCTGGTCACCGGCCTGATTATCAGTATTCTGCAGGCCGCCACGCAGATTAACGAAATGACCCTCTCGTTCATTCCGAAAATTATCGCCGTGTTTGTGGCGATCATTATCGCCGGGCCGTGGATGCTGAACCTGCTGCTGGATTACATGCGTAATCTGTTCACCAATCTGCCTTATATCATTGGCTAACTGACGGATGCTGCACTTTACCAGCGACCAATGGATGCAGTGGCTAAGCCTCTATTTCTGGCCTTTGCTGCGCGTGCTGGCGTTGATCTCAACTGCGCCTATCTTCAGCGAGCGCACAGTACCGAAGCGGATAAAAATCGCCCTCGGGATCGTCATCACCATTATCATCGCCCCGACGCTGCCAACGGTAAACGTGCCGATATTTTCCCCTGCCGCTCTGTGGCTGGGGCTGCAGCAGATCCTGATTGGCGTGGCGCTTGGCTTTACTATGCAGTTCGCCTTTGCGGCTATCCGTACCGCTGGGGAGCTGATCGGTTTGCAGATGGGCCTGTCGTTCGCCACCTTCTTTGATCCTGCCAGCCATCTCAACATGCCGGTGCTGGCGCGCATCATCGATATGCTGGCCCTGCTGTTGTTCCTAGCGTTTGACGGGCATCTGTGGCTGCTGTCGATGCTGGTGGATACCTTTCATACCCTGCCGATTGGCGGCGACCCGGTCAACAGCAACGCGTTTATGTCTCTGACCCGCGCGGCGGGGCTGATCTTCCTCAATGGCCTGATGCTGGCGCTGCCGGTGATTACCCTGCTGCTGACCATCAACCTGGCGCTGGGCTTACTGAACCGCATGGCGCCACAGCTCTCCGTTTTCGTGATTGGCTTCCCCATCACCCTGACCGTCGGCCTGCTGCTTATTTCCCTGCTAATGCCGCTCATTGCCCCATTCTGTGAGCGTTTATTCAGTGAATTATTTAATTTACTGGCAGATATTATTCACGAACTGCCAGCAAAATAATAACCCCTGCTTTTTATCCTGTCTTTATGAGGATATTCCTAAAAGAGATTCCAGGAATCATCCGGCAGGATATATCTGGCGCGGGTTAATTGTTTCAATGCGCCTCACAATACTCAACATTTACTTTACTTTGAGATGATTCCTGGCAAATTATACGTAACTTTACGGGATAGTGAGTTCGCCTGAAAGTCCTTGTAATGCGCGCAGGTAATTTTATTATTTTATCCCGTTTGGTTGTTTAAGAATTATCGGGCAGTGGGTGAATTATCGTTATGCATTGAGTGAGGGTATGCCATGTCAACGATCATTATGGATTTATGCAGTTACACCCGGTTGGGGTTAACCGGGTATCTGAACAGCAGGGGGGTAAAAAAACGAGACATCAACGATGTACATACCGTTGACGAACTCGCCGCCGCCTGCGACCAGTTTACGCCTGGTGTGGTGTTTATTAATGAGGACTGTTTTATTCACGACCCCGCCAACAGTCAGCAAATAAAGCAGATCATTAATCAGCATCCCGCAACCTTGTTTATTGTATTCATGGCTATTGCCAATCTGCATTTTGATGAATATTTGCGGGTGCGTCAGAATCTTCTTATTAGTTCGAAGTCCATTAAGCCCGAGTCGCTGGATGACTTGTTGGGCGATTATTTAAGTAAAGAAATAAACAGTCACGGTGAGAAATTTCCGACATTATCACTGAGCCGCACCGAATCGAGTATGCTGCGCATGTGGATGGCGGGACAGGGCACGATCCAGATTTCCGATCAGATGAATATCAAGGCGAAGACCGTTTCGTCACATAAGGGAAATATTAAAAGGAAAATTAAAACGCACAATAAGCAAGTGATCTACCACGTCGTGCGCCTGACGGACAATGTGACCAACGGTATTTTTGTCAATCTGCGCTAATCCGCGCACTTCAGTTGTTTCCCAATCTCTGGCTATGCCAGAGATTTTTATTAACGCGTCGGGCACGCCCCAGGCCACCCGACACGACTAAGACTACTCCACGCTTTCGACAAAAATACCGTCAGGATGGCCAACCTCGTTAAAGAACCAGATACCGAGCGGGTAATCTTCCAGCGATACCAGATACATTACCCCTTCATTAAACTGCTCAATGGCCAGCACTACACCCGAACGGCGTGGTCCGCCGTCTGTTTTAACGGTAACCCGATCGTTGACCTTCATACAATCCTCCTCTGGTTTTGAGCCAGTGTAGAACAAAACGCGAAAACTGGCAGCGCCTTCCCCGCGCGACTGACGATTTTATCAGCGGTCTATACTTATAGCTGAATTCGGTGATGAGAGGAATGAGTGATGAAGACCGCAAAAGAGTACAGCGAAACGGCAAAACGTGAGGTGAATGTGGACGTTGATGCCCTGCTCGCGGCAATCAATGAGATCAGCGAAAGCGAAGTACGCCGCATCGAGGATGACCCTAACCACGTGCGGGTGAACGACCGGGACTACCACACCTGGCGTGAGCTGGCAGAGGCCTTTGAACTCGATATACACGATTTTAGCGTGTCAGAAGTGAATCGCTGAGGCGAAAAAAATCCCGGTCATGGGGTGACCGGGATGAAACTTGCTTATGCAAGAAGCACTTGTAAATTCGTTACATCAGGAAATCTGATGTCGGACAAACCTTATCCCCAAAAATTTTGTAAGACAAGGATATATTAACAATATGAATAGCAAAAACTCAGAAATGAGATTTGAGTTATGGTTGCCGACATGCGGCAGGCCTGGGGCCTGAGCGGTAACGGTCCCAATTTGCGTATATTTTAACCCCTTTTTGTTTAAGACTATTCTTAAGACAGCCTACATATTTACGGGAGACACCATGCCTTCACTTCAGGATCCTCTGCTGGTTTACAGCGATCTGGACGGCACCCTGCTGGATATTCACACCTACAGCTGGCAACCGGCTCTCGGCTGGCTGGAGACGCTGAAGGATAATCAAATCCCGGTCATTTTATGCAGCAGCAAGACCGCAGCCGAGATGCTGGAGATTCAGAGTGACCTTGGGCTGGATGGGCTGCCCTTTATTGCGGAAAACGGTGCCGTGATCCAGCTTGACGTCCGCTGGAACGATCACCCCGACGCGCCCCGGTTAATGAACGGCATTCCGCACGCTGAGATTGTGAATATCATCAATCAGCTACGCAGCCGCGACGGGTATAAGTTCACCACCTTTGATGACGTGGACGTGCGGGTGATTGGCGAGTGGACCGGGCTGAGCAATGAGAGAGCGGCGCTGGCGCGGCTGCACGAAGCCTCGGCGACGCTCATCTGGCGTGACAGCGACGAAAAAATGGCGGCATTTGAGGCGGCGCTGGTGGAGCTGGGCCTGAAGTTTGTGCAGGGTGCCCGCTTCTGGCACATCCTCGACGCGCGCGGCGGTAAGGATCAGGCGATTAACTGGCTCAATGCCCAGTACCTTCAGCGTGAAGGCAACCTTCCCACCACGCTGGGGCTGGGGGACGGGCCAAACGACGCCCCGCTGCTGGATAGCGTGGACTTCGCGGTGGTGGTCAAGGGTATCAACCGCCATGGCATCCAGCTTAAAAATGATACCCCGGAACGGGTCTACCATACCCAACAGCCCGGTCCGGCAGGCTGGCGTGAAGGACTGGATCACTTTATCGGGTCCTGACTGACCACCTGATTGCGTCCACGCTGCTTCGCCTGGTAAAGACGGGCATCAGCGATGGACTGCAGTTGTTCAAAATCGTAATTCCCGCTTTCCTGCGCGCTGCTGACGCCAATCGACACGCTGATGCGCGTTGTCCGGCTCTTTTTCACCAGGATCTCACGGCGGTTGATGCGCGCCCGGATGCGCTCGGCAATCTGCGCCGCCTCTTCCAGAGAGGTGTCCGGGAGCACAATGCAGAACTCTTCGCCGCCCACGCGCCCGGCGACATCCCCATCGCGTATAGTGCTGGTTATTAACCCACCTGCGTGGACCAGCACTTTATCCCCCGCCTGGTGGCCGAACTGGTCATTCACATTTTTGAAATGGTCCAGATCCAGCTGCATCACCGAATAGGGTTGCTTCAACTGCTGGCACGTTGCCGCCAGCGCCAGGGCGCGCTCAAACAGCGCCCCGCGGTTATTCATGCGCGTAAGGGGGTCATGCCACGCCTGCCACTGCAGCGAATGCTGGAGCGTAGACATATTGCCGACCGTGCGGTGGATCACCAGCCACGAGCCCACCAGCATGCTGGTAAACAGCAGCCACAGCAAGGCCAGCGCAATACTGATGCTGCCAAAATCACCGTGCGCCCCTTCGCTCAGGGTGTGGATGCGCAGCAACATGCCATCAAAGTGATCAAGATGTTGCCAGTTAACGTAGCGGCTGCCCAGCCGCAGACCGCCCTGGGTATCGTCTTCACGCGCATGGGCAATTTGTGCGATTTCGCGTTCGTCGAAGCGGTGGACCTTGCTGGCATCACTCGCGGAGGTGGCGAGCAGATTAAAGCGCTTGTCGTACAGCTGATACTCCCCTTCCCCGCGCCCGTTCACGGCATCCTGTAACAGATGTTTGAGGGTCGAGACGGAAAAATCGATCGCCAGCACCCCGTACCAGTAGCGCTTAAAATCGACCGGCACGCTGACGGTGACAATCTGCTCGTTTTCAGCTCCGGCCAGCGCCGGTTGTGTAAACCAGCGCACGCTGCGGGACGGGTTCTCACGCTCCGACTGGCCGGTGTACCACGGGCTGGTCACCCGCTGGTAATAACGGGTGGTGATGTCATCTCGCCAGTCGGCGGGATCGGTTGAAACGTAAAAACCGGCGCGCGATACATACGTCACCTTCTTTACCAGCCGCTCCGGGGACGAGATCCGCAGCAGATAGCCTACTTCGAAGGCCGCGCTCAGCTCGTTAACGATCTGCTTGTCGTCGCGGTCCAGAGCCGTCGTTTGTTCCACAAAAGCATCGGAGACGCCGTTGACCGGCAGGGTACGCCGCTCATCGAAGGTGAGTTGCCAGAAGGGTTGATTTCGTAAGCTGTTGAAGCGGGACACGGTGTCGCGCAGGACGGTAGAGGCCAGCGGCGCCTGCAGCGCATCATACATACCGTTGCGAAAAAACAGCAGTTTTTCGACGCTGAACTCCAGCTGGCGATCCAGCGAATTGACGACGTTCTCCAGGTGATTGCGCTGGCTGGCTGAGTAGGCATCTTCCAGCACCACCACCTCACGCCAGGTCAGCAGCGTTGAGAAAATGAGGACAGAGATGAAGCAAATATTAACAATCCGGCCCGGCTGAATTCGGTGACGCGCCAGAAAAGATTCTTTTCTCACAACGTTGTCGTGCTGCACAAACTCTCCATGAAAGCCATCTGCGCCATCCGCGCCCCATTAACGGAATATTACACTCTGCTGCGAGTATAGCGCACAAAAACGCCCGGCAATGCCGGGCGTAGCGTGACTTAAGCCTGATCGTGTCGTCGGGAACTGTCACCATGCTGAAGCTCATCTTCATGAAACGCTTCGCGCTTGATGCCGTAACCATCGTACCAACGACACTCCACCATGCCACTGGCATAGCCAGTGACAACCATGCGCGGACCGCCGTTTTTAGGCTTAACTTCATCGCTGACCAGAAAGACCATAACCGCCTCCTTTATCAGTGCGAAACTGTATCAATTTAGACGAGGATCGGCGGTTATGCCTGGTATCAGCGCCGTTTTTTAATGTGATCGACCACGCATTTTCGCCACGAGTTTTACCCCCGCAACGACAATAGCCCCGACGATAAAACCGATCACCAGATGCAGCAGCGTCGGCAGAATTGCGCCGACAAACGCGCCCTGCCCCGCGGCCATGTGCTCAATCGCATGGTGCAGCGCCGAAATGCCGTGAACGATAATTCCCCCGCCGACGAGGAACATCGCTACCGTCCCAATCACTGACAGGGATTTCATCAGCCAGGGGGCCACCACCAGCAGCGCTTTACCGATCATCTTCGCCAGCACGCTGGTTTTTTCGTTTAGCCAGAAGCCGACGTCATCGAGCTTGACGATGATCCCCACCAGGCCGTAAACACCCACGGTCACCACCAGCGCGATCCCGGAGAGCACCAGCACCTGGTTCAGCAGCGGCGCATCCGCCACAATCCCCAGCGTAATGGCGACAATTTCCGCCGAGAGGATAAAATCGGTGCGAATAGCGCCCTTAATTTTATCGCGTTCAAAGCTTACCGGATCTTGTGAAGCCAGCGCTTCCAGACGCTGCTGACGCGCGGCCGGGCTCTCTTTTTCTTTACGCGATTCGAAGGTGTGCAGCACTTTCTCCACCCCTTCAAAACAGAGAAACGCGCCGCCAATCATCAGTAGCGGCGTAATGGCCCACGGGATAAAGGCGCTGATCAGCAGCGCCAGCGGCACGAGGATCACTTTATTGATAAACGAGCCTTTTGCCACCGCCCAGACTACGGGCAACTCCCGGTTGGCGCGCACGCCCGAAACCTGTTGAGCATTGAGGGACAGGTCATCCCCCAGCACCCCGGCGGTCTTCTTGGCCGCCAGTTTTCCCATGATCGAAATATCGTCCAGCAGCGTGGCGATATCATCCAGCAATGTGAGTAAGCTACTTCCCGCCAAAATTACGTTCCTTCTTTTTTTGTTAGTGACCTGAACAGTATGGAGTAAAAGCCGGGAGCCTGAAACCACCCGACTTAAGTCAACAATTAATTCACATCAACGACACAATTAAAGGACTCGCCAGCGTGATAGTTTTCACGTTAACTATATGCGACCTTTTTAATTCGCCGTGAGGGAGTATGCGTTTCAGGCACTTATTACCATTAATGGGCGCGCTGTTTGCGCTGTATATCATCTGGGGCTCTACCTACTTTGTGATCCGTATCGGCGTGCAGAGCTGGCCGCCGCTGATGATGGCCGGGGTGCGTTTCCTCTCGGCGGGCGCGCTGCTGCTGGCGTTCCTGATGCTACGCGGGCATAAGCTGCCGCCGCTGCGACCCCTGCTTAACGCCGCTCTGATTGGCGTTCTGCTGCTGGCTGTCGGTAACGGCTTTGTCACCGTCGCCGAACATCAGGATGTGCCATCCGGCATTGCCGCGGTGGTCGTCGCCACGGTGCCGCTTTTTACGCTGTGCTTCAGCCGCCTGTTTGGCATCAAGACGCGCAAGCTGGAGTGGCTCGGGATCGCCATCGGGATGGCGGGCATTATTCTGCTCAACAGTGGCGGCAACCTGAGCGGCAATCCGTGGGGCGCTCTGATGATCCTGATTGGCTCCATGAGCTGGGCATTCGGCTCGGTGTATGGGTCACGTATTGAGTTGCCCACCGGGATGATGGCCGGGGCCATTGAGATGGTGACCGCCGGGATCGTATTGCTGGCCGCCTCCCTGCTGACGGGGGAAAAAATGACGGCAATGCCTGATTTATCGGGCTTCCTGGCGGTGGGCTATCTGGCGATATTCGGCTCGGTCATTGCGATCAACGCCTATATGTTCCTGATCCGCAACGTCTCTCCGGCGGTTGCCACCAGCTATGCCTATGTGAACCCGGTGGTCGCGGTGCTGCTCGGTACCGGACTTGGCGGGGAATCGCTCTCATCCGTGGAGTGGATGGCGCTGGGAATTATTATTATGGCGGTGGTGCTGGTGACGTTAGGCAAGTATCTGCTTCCGGCTAAACCGGTGGTTACGCCGTGCCAGGCGGAGAAACCCTGAGCGGGTGAATGCCCTGAGTGTCGATCTGCGCGGTGGCACCACCGCTGCAGATCCACTCTTCCAGCCGCTCGGTGAGCGCCGTGTCATCCAGTTTTAGTCTACCGCGCAGGGCGCACTCCCACACCACCAGCACCCGCCAGCCCTGCTGATGCAGCAACCCGATATCGCGTCGGTCTCGAATCACGTTTTTGCCAATCTTTTCCAGCCAGAAATCGGTGCGGGTCGCCGGGACCTTAAAAAGGTAACAGTCGTGGCGATGCCAGAAGCAGCCGTGAGTGAAGATCACGCCGTGTTCGCTCTCGATGACGAAGTCAGGACGTCCGGGCAGGCTGGCGTCCTGCACCCGATACTCAACGCCGAGCTGGGTTAACAGCGCCGCCAGCCGTTTCTCAATGGCGGTATCACGCGTGCCGATGGCGCGCATGTTCTTGCTGCGTGTGGCCTTACTGTGGACATCCGTCATTGACGGCCTCGCCCTGGCGCTGCTGCACGGCCTGCAGAATACGCGACTCCAGCAGTCGGGCCACCGCAGCAAAGGCCGGAACCACCACGGAGTTACCAAACTGGCGATAGGCCTGGGTGTCCGACACCGGAATGCGGAACTGATAGCCCTGCGGCGTTTCAAAGCCCATCAGGCGTGCGCACTCCCGAGGGGTCAGGCGACGCGGACGATGGCGCTGGTTGTGGGGATCGTCGAAATCACGCTCGCCGAGCGCTTTATCCCAGCCGCGGTCGACCAGGATCTCGGCGCCATCTTTGTAGTAACGCGCCGACAGGGTACGGGCGACGCTGTTAGGATTGGTGGGATCCACCATCCCAAAGCCAAAGCCGTTACCTTTCGCCTGATGCTTTTTCGCATAGCGGTACAGGTACTTCCACAGCACCGGGGTGAGAATAAACTTGGCGTCCACTGCCGGCTCCAGCAGATCGGCAATGGTCGGTCGGCGGGCTGGCCAAAGCGCCGGAAGATCGCGCAGGGTGAAGTTTTTGCTCAGGTTGAGATCGCGACGGAAGCCCACCAGGATGATGCGCTCCCGATGCTGGGGCAGGAAATGCTTGCCATCGACGATCTTCGGATCGTCGGGCCCGCTCTCTCCGGCATCGGACACGTCGTACCCCAGGTCGTCCAGCGTCTGCATAATGATGCGGAAGGTTTTTCCGCCGTCATGGCTCTTCAGGTTTTTGACGTTTTCCAGCACAAAAATCGCCGGACGGCGGGCATCTATAATACGCGCCACGTCGAAGAACAGCGTTCCCTGGGTGTCGCAGGCAAAGCCGTGGGCGCGGCCGAGGGCGTTCTTTTTCGACACCCCCGCCAGTGAAAAAGGCTGACATGGGAAGCCCGCCAGCAACACATCGTGCGCCGGAATGGCGTTGCGGATATGCGTCGCCGCCTCGGCATCGGTCACGCCGATCTGGTGACTGAGCGTCACCTCACGAATGTCCTCATTAAACTGATGCGCCTGCGGATCGCAGTACCAGTTGGCCTTATAGGTGCGCACCGCGTGTTTGTTCCATTCGCTGGTGAACACGCACTGGCCGCCAATCGCCTCAAAGCCGTGGCGAATCCCGCCAATCCCGGCGAACAGATCGACAAACCGAAAAGCATACTGCGGGTGATGGGCCGGAGGACGGGGCAGCAGGTTTTGCAACAAGCTAAACTCACCCTCGCTAAGGCGCTGGCCTGCACGATCGCTGGTCACCAGCCGCTTAATAATCGCCGGGCTCCAGTGGCTTTCGCCCTGCGCATTGAGTTGATTTGCTAATGATCTGGCATCGTAAATTTCCAGCAGTTGACACAACAACGCCTGAACCGACGCCGTTGATTTCTCTGCCAGCGCAAGCGTGGACTCCGTCACTGATACATTTTCCTGCATAGGTTTAACCGGCCAAAAGGGACTCAAAACAGAGTAACACAGAAAGGCACTATCGACTGCAGCCGAAACGCCGTAACACCGCGCTGTCGATACCCTGGCAATCGCCGCCCAGTTCGGCGCTGAGCTTGGCCATAAACTGGATCAGGAAATCGGCATTATGCTGCGCAAGCGCCTTTCCAGCGGCGGTTTGCATAGTCCCGGGCAGGCGTAACAATTTGGTCTGGAAATGATCGAGGGCAAACGCCCGGTCATCCAGCGCGCGTCGGTCGGCAAAAGGATCGTCCGCATCAAACAACGCCACCCCCAGCGCGCCGGACACAGCAAACACACGCGCCAGGCCGATCGCCCCGAGCGCTTCCAGCCTGTCGGCATCCTGCACAATTTTCGCTTCCAGAGTTTGGGGGGCAATCCCGGCGCTGAAGCTGTGTGCTTCGATAGCATGCTGGATCGCAGCATAATGATGGGCTGGGAAGTCCGGGAAATGTTCGCTGAGAATAGCGCGCGTCTTTTCGGCCGCCAGCTGCGAGGAGCGGCCGCGTTGGGGATGATTTTTGGGCAGGCTGACAATATCGTGAAAATAGCAGGCCGCCAGGATAGTCAGCCCGTCGACCGGCTGATTGACCATTAGCCGCTGTGACGTCTGCCAGACGCGGCGAAAATGCGATATGTCATGGGCCGCATCATCAGCAGGATGATGCGCCGCCAGCCAGGTTTCAAAACGTTGCTGCCACTGTTCGAGGTCCATAGCACTTTCCACACAATGAAAAGCCGTACAATAGCAATTATTTAATTATCTGCCACATCGCGGGGCCGGGTATACCAGGCAATCGCTCCGAGGATCAACCCCACCGCCCCCAACAGCAGAAAACCGAGCAATGCACCCAGCCATTTCCCGGATGTCGATCCAATCTCGCCGTCAATGAGGGAATCTGATACGACGTTTACTTTGCTGATCACCCAGAAATAGTGACCCATCGCCCAGATAAAATAGCCGCAAAATGCGTAAAACACCCACAGTGCCAGTTTTCCCCCGAGGCTGCGATTGTGCTTGTTTTCCATTATTTTCGTCCTTGTAATTACCACATCGCCATTTTAAACCGTGAAATAAATCACATTTTTGAACTAAACGCATCCCCTCGGGACGATTCTTACCCGTCAGTTTGCGTTAAGTTGATCTCCGGCAAATTTTGAGTGATTGCGATAATTGTTTCGTGACAGATATTTATCAAACCGGGATGCCGTACGAAATGGGGCTGACTCCGATCGTCTCCTCTGCCAACATTTACACAGCTTTAACAAACCGGCGTCATCAGCGATAATGCCTCTTTCTGTCCTGCCTGGAGTTTCAATGCGCGATTTGCCCCCCGTGACGACCCCGAACAAGCGCCCAATGAAACTGAACACCCTCGTCACCCTGATGGTCTACAGCGTGACTGGCTGCATATTACTGGTGATTTTTGCGCTCTACTTTGCGCAAATAACCAAAGCGACGCGCGATGGGGTGCGGGATACCGCCCTGGCCGTCGCCAGAACGCTGGCCGACAGCCCGGCGGTGATCCACGGCTTATCCCTCCCCCCGCAAAGCAACATTATTCAGCCTGTCGCCCTCGCGGTTATGCAGCGTAACAACCTGCTGTTTGCCGTGGTCACTGATATGCACGGCATCCGCTATTCCCATCCTGACAGCACCCTGCTCGGCAAAGCCTTTATTGGCGACGATCTGCGGCCTGCGCTGAAGGATAAAGAAAATGTTGCCATCAACCATGGCGTGCTCGACGAGGCGCTGCGCGTTTTCACGCCAGTATATAACGCCCAGCGTCAGCAGATTGGGGTGGTTGCCGTCGGGATCTCCCTGCAGAAGGTCGAGCAGCAGATCGCCCGCAACCGCTGGGATGCTATCTGGCTGGTGCTGTTCAGCGCGCTGCTCGGCGCGCTGGGCGCGTGGGGGCTGGTGCGGATGTTAAAGCGCGTGCTGTTTGGCCTTGAACCCTATCAAATTTCAGCCCTGCTGGAGCAGCGCCAGGCGATGCTGCACTCCCTGCGGGAAGGCGTCATCGCGGTCGATCGGCAGGGGCATGTGACGATGGTGAACCATGCGGCCCGCCAGATCCTGAATATCAGCGGCGACGCGCTGCATGATGCGCCCCTGCTGGCAAATCTGCGTGAGGTATTGCGCTCCGGCCAGCCGCGTCAGGATCAAAAGCTCAACTGCCACGGCCGACTCTTGCTCTGTAACACCCTGCCAGTGTGGAGCGACAATCAGCTGATGGGTGCCATCACCACCTTTCGCGATAAAACGGAAATCAGCCAGCTGATGCAGCGCATGGACGGGATGGCGAATTACCTTGATGCACTACGAACCCATTCCCATGAGTTTATGAATAAGCTGCATGTGATCCTTGGCCTGCTGAACATGAAGCACTATGACCAGCTGGAGCGGTACGTCCTGCTCACCGCCAACAGCTGGCAGAACGATATTGGTGCCATCCAGCGTACCGTCAAGTCACCGGTGGTCGCCGGGTTCCTGCTCGGTAAAATCAACCGCGCCAGAGAGTTAGGGTATAGCCTGACGCTGGCCGCCGAGAGTGACGTGCCGGATAATCCCGATGAAAAGCAGGTCACAGGGCTTATCACTATTCTGGGCAATCTGATTGAAAATGCGCTGGATGCGATGGCCGCGCAGCCCGAAGGGGAAATCAACCTGCTGCTGCACTACCAGAATGGCTGGCTCAGCGTCGAGGTGAGCGATGACGGGCCCGGTATCGACCCGCAAGACCTGAGTGCTATTTTTAATAAAGGCTTCTCCACCAAAGGAGAAAACCGCGGAGTCGGCCTGTTCCTCGCCCGTCAGCAAACCGAAAGTCTCGGCGGCGAGATTGCCGTCGAATCTGAGCCGGGCGTGTTTACTCAGTTTTTTGTACAGATCCCGTGGGAATGTGAAAGGAAAATCGCGTGATAGATGTTTTGATTGTCGATGATGATGCCATGGTGGCCGACCTCAACCGCCAGTACGTGAACCGGGTGGAGGGTTTTCGCTGTTGTGGGGTGGCGACCACGCTTGCTGAAGCCGGAGCGGTGGTTAACGATCCTGCCCGGTCGCTGGATCTGATCCTGCTCGACGTCTATATGCATGACAACGGCCTTAGCCTGCTGCCAATAGTGCGCGCCTCAGGGCGTAAGATAGATGTGATAATGATCTCGTCGGCATCCGATGCGGCAACCATTCAGACGGCCATGCACTACGGGGTGGTGGATTATCTGATCAAGCCGTTCCCGTTTCCGCGCTTTGAAGAGGCCCTGATTGGCTGGCGCGAGAAGAAAAACCTGATGGATTCGCATCAGTATTATGAACAGGCCGACGTTGACCGGCTGCTGCGAGGCGGCGCGCCGGGACTGGCGGACAGTCGTCGCCTGCCAAAGGGGCTGACGACGCAGACGCTGCGCACCCTTTGCCTGTGGATTGATGCGCATCAGGAGATCGAGTTCTCCACTGACGATCTGGCGAACGCAGTCAATATTTCCCGGGTCTCATGCCGCAAATATCTGATTTGGCTGGCGCAGGTCAATATTCTGTTTACCAGCATTCACTATGGTGCAACCGGACGCCCGGTGTATCGCTATCGCCTGCAGCCCGCACAAATAGCCTTACTCAGACAGTATTGCCATTGATGTAATGAATACAATGCAACCCATACAGGCAAACACCCTGATTCAGTTCACATATATTGTTACCAAGCGGTAAAGCGCTGTGCCTTCTCATAATCAGAATGATAAGGTACACCACGCCCGGGAGGGCTAAGCATAATGCGTTCGGGAAGTATGACTGACGAGGAAAAGTGGCGGAGAGAGGGGGATTTGAACCCCCGGTAGAGTTGCCCCTACTCTAGTTTTCGAGACTAGTCCGTTCAGCCGCTCCGGCATCTCTCCGTTTTGATGGTTGCCATCATGCCAGGTAATTTGGCATTTTAACAGACCAAAACCTTTCAATTTTGTTCATGTGACGAGTTTGCGAGCAAAGCGATGATTAAATGGCCCTGGAAATCGAATGAATCCGCCCGAAGTACGGCGCTGCCGTGGGATGAGGCTCTGGCAATCCCCGTGCTCTCTACACTGTCGGATGAGGACAAGCTTCGCCTGGTCCATCTGGCCCAGCGTTTCTTACAGCAAAAACGGCTGGTTCCGCTACAGGGCTTTGAACTCGACGATCGCCGAAGCACGCGTATCGCCCTGCTCTTTTGCCTGCCGGTGCTGGAACTCGGTATCGAGTGGCTGGACGGTTTCCATGAAGTGTTGATCTATCCGGCACCGTTCGTGGTGGATGACGAATGGGAAGACGACATCGGACTGGTTCACAATCAGCGGGTGGTGCAGTCCGGCCAAAGCTGGCAGCAAGGGCCTATTATCCTCAACTGGCTGGATATTCAGGACTCGTTCGACGCCTCGGGTTTTAACCTGATCGTGCATGAAGTGGCGCACAAGCTGGATACCCGCAACGGTGACCGCGCCAGCGGCGTGCCGTTTATCCCGCTACGTGAAGTGGCAGGCTGGGAGCACGATCTGCATGCGGCCATGAACAATATTCAGGATGAAATTGATCTGGTAGGGGAAAGCGCGGCCAGCATCGATGCTTACGCCGCCACCGATCCCGCCGAGTGCTTTGCCGTGCTGTCGGAATATTTCTTTAGCGCACCGGAGCTTTTCGCCCCGCGCTTCCCGGCACTGTGGCAACGTTTTTGCTATTTTTACCAGCAGGACCCGATGCAGCGTTTACGTGACAATAGCGAAGATGGCGAGGATCCCGCCACTCAAGTACACTAAATCCGCATTTTGCGCCTTAATTAGCCAACTGAATCAGCATCTTGAAATTAGGGTTGACACAAAATAGCGAGGCCATTAATATGCGCCTCGTTCAAACGATTCCTCTGTAGTTCAGTCGGTAGAACGGCGGACTGTTAATCCGTATGTCACTGGTTCGAGTCCAGTCAGAGGAGCCAAATTAGAGAAGCCCGCTTAAGGAAACTTAAGCGGGCTTTTTGCTTTTACATTTTACAGTACAAATGCATAGTGCGAACCGTCCGGCAGTTCAACATCAAGACGCAGTGTACCGCCTGCTGCCTCAACGTACCGTTTAAGTGTGGAAAGCTTCAGGTCACGACCTGGTTTCTCCATTCCAGCAACAGTAGGCTGTCTGATACCCAGAGCCTGCGCCATTTCAACCTGCGTTTTCTGGACCTTCTCTCGTAGCTCCGCGAGGTGAATGTTGAGCAGGATATCCGTCGCCATTGCCTGAGCGTCTGTCATAACGTCAGTTTTTTCATCCGCAATAAGCTGTTGCAGCGTTCTGCCCATCACGTTACCCCTTCTCTGTTAAGGTGTTTAGCCACTTTTCATATTCCCGGTCAGCAACCGATAGCATCTCATCATAAAACCGTTTCTCATTGCCCGCTTTGCTTCCGGCACAAAGTACGATACCGGTACGGTCAGGATCAAAAGCGAAAAATGCCCGTATTGGATCCCCCCGGCTCTGAATACGCAGCTCTTTCATGTTGTTATAGCGGGAGCCTTTTAGCGTATCAGCATAGGGTCTGGACAAACCTGGGCCTTTTTCCCTCAAGACTAACAATACAGCAAGTACGCAGGCTCGATCCGTATCGTTAAGCGAGCTAAACCAGTGATCAAAAACATCCGTTGTTTTAATCGTCCACACGGGATTTCCTTATTCAATATAGGTTCAATGCTATATAGATGTAAAGCTATAAGAGAATGATGAAGGAAGGCAGCGTGGAAAGCATGTAACTTTACGGAAAAACGGAAGGGGCATTCAGCTATTTCAGCGAACATCTTGCAAGACATTCACCGTTTTGCGGCCCGAAAAAAAAATCCGGAAACGCAGCGCATTTCCGGATCCTGAATCAAGCGGCATTACATCAACAGAAACTATTCATTGCCCCATTGATTGAGGAACGTCGCTATCTCATCAATACGCTGCGCGTTGATACCTGCTTCAGAGGCCATCTCCTGCTGCGCTTCTTCACTGATTTCTTCGTTATTCATTAAGCGGGTGAGCAGCAGCTGGAAGTAGCGTGCCAGAGAATCACGCTCTGACTCGCTCACCGGCGTTGCGGATTCCGTCGCGTACTCATCCGCGATGTCATAATATTTGATCGGTACTTCATTGTTCATAAGTCGCCCCCAAGGGTTAATGTCTGTATCAGTGCTGTCTGCATCGTCTCGGACAAGAGCAGTTCTGACCATGGGAGTGTACTGTGTAATGGCTTCAGATCTGACACCTTTTTGCATTTTAGACGCGCATTGCTCATTAAACGCGACAAGGGCCAGATATGAGGTTTTACTGGCCTTACAAACCTGCCGCCTGCCGCCTGCCGCCTGCCGCCTGCCGCCTGCCAGCCATTATTACTTTTGAAGATTACAATTTTGCTTCGTTTCACCTCATCGATACGCGTCACGCCAGCTTCAGCAACTGTTTTTTATCCACCCAGCATCTGCTCCACGTGTAATGGAATACGAAATTTAAAATCAACGTGTATTCTCGGCTATTTCATTAATCAACCAATGTCATTGTGGCGAAGCTAAATGCAATTTTCTGATTTGTATAATTTGCGCTAAGCATAAAATTAAAAGCAATATTTTAATTATTGCTGACATACTCGCGATTTAACCACCATTAATAGTAGTTACATTTAGCTAAAAACAGTGAATCATTAGTGCTTTAAGTGGATTAACATCTTGATAACTACCAGAATTGGATATTGACGGAATACGTTAACGTGCTAAATTCTTCTGGCTTTTTTTGGGGCTAGCCCTTTACCTGCTTCTGACAGTGAATAACGATAATAATTTGTTTCATCAATCTGTCATAACAATACAGTCCAATGGGGTAATCGAAGTTACGATCGTCAGACTAATGCAAGAAATGTATTACCAGCACGTCTTTTCACCTTAACTAAAATCGCGAGAATATTCTATGTCTGAACAATTACAGAACCCAACGATCGCCGCACAATCGAAAGTCACGACCATCAGAATTATTTATATTCTGTTCATTGTCAGCTATTTCACCGGCGGGTTAGCCGCGCTTGTTGGCGTGATTATGGCCTACGTCAATCGGTCCAGCGCAACGGCGTTCGAGAAAGAGCACCTTAACTATCTCATCAAACTGTTCTGGATTAGCTTTGTGCTCGTTATTGTTGCCTTACTGACCTGGGTATTTGTCATTGGTATGATTGTTGGCCTTGCCTGGTTTATCTGGTCATTAATCAAAATTATTAAGGGTATGACCCGTCTGGGTGAAGGCAAACTGCCGAAAGCATAACGCTCGCACAAGTATTCCCTTCAAAAGTTATCAATGGTGACATTGATAACTTTTTGCATTGATAAAACATGAACAAAAACGGAATTAAGCAATGAGCGTGTCACTGCACAACTTAACCCTGCGAAGTTTACTGGTTCTGGCGTTAATTCTCGGGTTAAGCGGCTGCTCTGTCCGTTACGATAAAAACGGTAAGATCCTTTTTAATACTGACCTGGCGAGCGTGCTGGGGAATGAAGTCGGTCAATTTACGCTGGCCGATGGCTCGAAAGGCGCGTTAAGAGAACTGGGTGGCCGCTACAGTCTGAAATGGAGCAATCTTATGATTGAGCGCCCGCTGGAAGGCGTGAGCTGGGCAAGGATCATCAATCAATATCATATCGAAGGGCATACGTTGCTGCTGCTGAAAGTGGCGACGTCGTCCTGCCCGGCGCAATATCGGCTGGTCGACCTGCAGAACACGCGTTCGCAGGAGTGGGCATTTACCGGAATATGCGATATCGGACCGGACATTACCGCCAGCGCGGATAAACTGCAGCTGAACTTTAAAACCGATAATCGTATTGAACAATTCAACTGGCAGCATGGTGAGGTTTACCATCGTCGGCTGCCCGTTCAGCCGCAAAAAACCGTGCAGACTGACCGCCGTGAGAAGGTCAAAACGTCGCGTAAAGCCAAGTCACAGAGCTCGTCTAAGCCGGTAAAACGCACACCGGTCAAAGCTGAACAACCGCTTCCGCCTAAGGTTGCCCAGCCTGAGCTGGATAACTCACTGCCGACCGAGATCTACCAGCCGACGAAAACCCGTCAAACCAGCCTGGAGATCAAATCATGACCGAGCAGGCACAGTCAGAGACAGGGGCGCGCGACGGGATCAAGCGCTCGCCTCTCCCCTCCTGGCAAAACTGGCTGGTGATCGGCATTACCCTGACCTATCTCATTTGTGAACTGGCGTTCAACTCTCGCCTGCTCGATCTGGTCGGCAGCGTGTCAACGGCTGAAGAAGTTCACAATATTGAGCGTTATGGGCGGACATTAACCGCCATCGCGGCGGCGCTGCTGGTGCTACAGTTTGCGCTGCTCGCCAATGTCAGGCTACAGAAAAAAGGCATCATCCTGACGGCAAAGGCAACCGCGGGCGCGGTGCTGTTGCTGTGTCTGGTTACCGGCACGGTAACGTGGCACGCCGTGGAATGGGTGATTGAACGCCAGGTCTCGAAGAGCACCGGCGAATTTCGCCAGATGTCGCTGCTGGCGCAACTCTATCAACGTTCGTTGATTGAAGGCCATCAGACGCTGGAAGGGATCCCGTTGGATAATGCGGGCGGGCAGGTACAGACCTGGACGAGTCCGTCCGGGAAGGCGTTCCTGGCCACGCTCCCCATCCTGTTGAGTTCCTCCGATCGCTATCATCAGCTGCTGAAAAGCGGCGCAGAGCAAAATTTACGCGACAACATCAGCGCACGGGAAGGGGGTGTCCTTGGCTATTACAAAGCCTGGCTGGAGGCACGCGAAACCGTCCATAAACAGTACGTGGCCTATTACAACGATCAAATGGACATCAGCGAGGCGGTTCGCCGTGAGCAGGACAAAGCCTGGCAACGCTATGAACGCTCGTTAGAGGCAAAGCGACTGAAAACCTGGAACGTTCCCCGGCGTTACTACGCCAGCGTGCGTAACCATGTTCGCGGGCAAGGCGTACCCGTCGCCAATAACTGGTCGCCATCCGATCGCGCCGGGTTTGATGCTGCGGTAGCGAAAACCGTCAAACAGCGATATCTCGCTCAGCGAACCGTTGTATTTAACGGAGTGACTATTCCCAAACGACTCGACTGGGGGGTGTTCTTCCGCCAGGAGGTGGTACAAAAAACCCTGCGCGAAAAACTGGTGCTCCCGGCAGGCACGCTCGTTCGCGAGGAATACCCGAAAAATGACGGGTTAAAGCTGTTTGCCGCCCAGCTGCACACTCCCCATCTTAATGAGGCCGTAAAGCAGCAGTTACCGGGATTGCGGGCATCGTTATCCAGCTACAGCGCGGGTGGCGAAAATGAAAAACAAGGTGAGGATGCCGCGCGAGCCGTCATTGTGCCGCCTGTTGCGCTGATCTTCTCCCTGATTGGCGCCCTCACCCACCTGGCAAAACTGCTCTATTTAGTGCTTGTGCCCCTGACAGCCGCCATCCTGGCCCGGCGATCCTCGCGCGCGGTGCAGATCCTGAATCACCATCCGCTGATTTTCCCTGTCGCGCTCATTTCAGCGCTGCTGGTGATGTTTAGCGTGATGAATAACAGCATCACCGAATCAGCGGCCTATCAGGACTTAAGGAATGCGATGCAGGGGGCTGAAATTTCGATTACCGATGAGCCTTTAGCCCTTCGCGGCGAGGCATTACTGCGCGTTGTGCATGCTGTCAGTATTGGGCAAAGCTACAGCTATCCGATGAACCAGTACCTGCGAGAAACGGTGCTGGGAGGGTTTGATTTCGGCTATGTGACGCATGACGATTAATTTCCCTGCGGGGAAGACAACATCACCGAGAAGAGGCAAAAATGAAAAAGACATTATTAGTGGCTGTTTTACTGGGTATGAGCGCATCGGTAATTGCCGGTGAAGCGCATTTTTGCGGTTCACCTGAAGTCAGCGCCCTGGCAAGCGGTCGCCAGGATGTTAATGACAGCACCGTTTTCACCTGTGGGGGTGGCGTGAAAGGCACCCTTCCGGAACTGGCAAAACAGGGCTGGAAGATTGTGCAGGTGAGCGATCAAATGGCATCGACTTCCCAGATGGATCCAAGCAAAGCCACCGTCTATTCACGTTTGATTATTCAGAAAGACTGAACTGAAGACCCTTTATAAACCCCGCAACGCGGGGTTTGCCTGACTAAATCTGATAATCCAGCACCACTTCTTCTGACTCCATCACCTGACGTTTAATCTCATCGACTGACAGCCCGGCGTTGCACAGTTCGATAAAGCGCCAGACGTAGTTGCGCTGAAGCTGCCCGCGCTTGAGACCAAGCCAGACGGTGTTAGCATCAAACAGATGACGGGTATCAAGCCTCACCAGGCTGCCCTGCTCGCTCTCGCCGCCAGACTGTTCCGCCACCAGCCCGATCCCCAGCCCCAGCTCGACGTAGGTGCGGATCACATCCGAATCCTGCGCACTCAGCACAATATCGGGCGTCAGCCCTTTGCGGTTAAAAGCCTCGTCGATACGCGAACGCCCGGTGATCCCCTGCCGATAGGTGATCAGCGGCCATTTGACGATATCGTCCAGCGTCAAAGGGGCAATCTGCGTCAGCGGATGGTCAACCGGCAGCAGCAGGCTGTGATGCCAGCGAAACCACGGGAAGGCCGCCAGCAGCGGGTCATTGCTTAAGCGCTCACTGGCGATCCCGATATCCGCCCCGCCGTTTTGCAGCAGGACTTCAATCTCCTGCGGCGTACCCTGGATAAGCTCAAGGCGCACCTCCGGGAACAGCTCGCGGAAGGCCTTGATCACCGGTGGCAGGCTGTAACGTGCCTGCGTGTGGGTGGTTGCGATGGTTAACACACCGGAGGCATCGTTGGTGAAGAGATCCGCCAGACGGCGTACGTTGCTGGCTTCATTGAGGATCCGCTCGGCGATGGTTAACAGCGCTTTGCCAGGCTCGGTCATCCCAAGCAGGCGCTTGCCACGACGAATGAAAATCTCAATACCCAACTCTTCTTCCAGCTCACGTATATGGCGGCTGACGCCTGATTGAGAGGTGTAGAGCATGTTGGCGACCTCGGTCAGGTTGTAATCCCGACGGGCCGCCTCGCGGATAATTTTAAGTTGCTGGAAATTCACGGTTCACTCCGGCGCATCAGACATAGCGCTATTGTTAGGGTGTGCCCGCCGTGAGAACAAATAATAAAAACCAGCATCTTATGCTTTTATGGAATATCAGCTGACCAGCTGCAGCTCACGATTCTCCAGCGATGGGCGGCTCACCAGCGACATTAAGATCTCTTTTACCGCCTGTGCCTGCGGCGACAGTGAGCCGCGCGCCGAGACGTTCAGGGAGAGTGGCAGGCTCATGGACGGTGTGGTGATGCGCGCCATCCAGCCATTGGCCGCGCTCGAGAGCGACCGCGCCGCCGATTCCGGCAATACCGTCACGCCCATTCCGCTGGCAATCGCGGCGGTGAGCGTCGAGATAGAGTCGATTTCGCCGATGATTTTCGCCGTCAGGCGACGCAGGGAGAAGGCTTCATCCACGCGTAAACGCACGGCGCTGTAATCACGCGGTAAGAACAGATTCATTTCGGCGACGGCGGTTAAATCCACGCTCTGCCCCGGGCAGTCGCGTGTCCCCACCAGGAAGAGATCTTCTTTCAACACCGGCTGGCTGGTGATCCCCGCCACAGGTGAGCGGTCGTACAGCACGGCCATATCCAGCTGCCCGCTGAGCAGCTTATCGTTTAGCGCCGAGCCGCTGTTTTCATGCAGATAGACCAGCACCTCGGGCAGTTCAGTGCGCACCGCCTGCAGCAGCGGCATGGTAATCGACGACGCCGCTGTACCCGGTGCCAGCCCGATGGAGACCTGGCCGCTCAGCGTCTGTCCAACGTTACAAACTGCCAGCTGCGCCTGTTCACACTGACGCAGAATAGTACGTGCATGGGTATAGAGGATTTTGCCCGCTTCGGTAGGTGTGACGCCGCGCTTCGTGCGAATCAACAGTTGCTGATCCAGTTCACCTTCCAGAGTGGCCACCTGCTGGCTCAGCGCCGGCTGTGCGATATGCAACACTTCAGCAGCCTGGGTCAGGCTACCGATATCGACGATTTTTACGAAGTATTTCAGTCGTCTTAAGTTCATTTTGCCCCCTGTACGAAATGCGTTGCCGGTTCCGGCGCGAATGTACAGAGGGTTTTGCAAGATGCTTGCCAGTTTTGACAAGAGGTCCGATATGTCCGCTAAACGGCTGAAAATAAGAGAATCTAATCAATAAGGCCGCTTTTGAAAGTGAAACAACGGTTTATGATCTGCCCCATAAGGGGTATATATGCACCAAAAGTGTGCGGATTCGTTGACGAAACAGCCACTTTGCTGATTTTGTCAGCAAACGGTTCAAACATGCAGGAACACCCTTTGACAACGGCCGGTGGCATCGCTAATATTCGCCCCGTTCACACGATTCCTCTGTAGTTCAGTCGGTAGAACGGCGGACTGTTAATCCGTATGTCACTGGTTCGAGTCCAGTCAGAGGAGCCAAATTAAAGAAGCCCGCTTAAGGAAACTTAAGCGGGCTTTTTGCTTTCATTTTTTACTGTCCTGAGGCCACCAATGGCGTCTCGAGTGCCCCATAGCCGATATTCACCGGCATCCCCGATCTCCGCTCCAGCGCGCCGTCAACCCGCACGGTATCCACCCCTGCCCCTTTCAGCTGCGCGCGCAGCGCGGGCGTGATGGGCAACGGCACTTTATTGTTGGACTCAAATTCCGTGCGATTGCGGGACAGCGGCTCGTGCACTTCCACCCAGCGACTGCCGTCCGGTTCGGTGGTCGTTTTTACGGGCTGATCGATTAACTGGACGCGCGTCCCGACCGGGACATTATCAAACAGATATTTGATATCGTCGTCGCGCAGACGAATACAGCCCTGGCTCACGCGCAGGCCGATGCCAAAATTCGCATTGGTGCCATGAATGGCATACAGCCTGCCAATATAAATGGCATACAGCCCCATCGGGTTGTCCGGCCCGGCAGGCACAAAGGCAGGCAGGGTTTTCCCCTCTTTGGCATAGGCACGACGCGTGTTTGGCGTCGGTGACCAGGTCGGCCCCTCCTGCTTGCGCTGAACCGTTGTGACCCAGTTGCGCGGCGTTTCACGTCCGGCCTCGCCAATACCGATCGGCAGGATCTCAACGGTGTTGCTGCCTTGCGGATAATAATAGAGACGCATTTCCGCCACATTCACCACAATGCCCTCACGCACCGTGTCGGGCAAAATGACCTGCTGTGGGACAATCAGCTGCGAACCGGATTGGGGTAAAAACAGATCTGTTCCCGGATTGGCCTCCAGCATGTTGCTCAGGCCCTGGCTGTACTGCGCCGCAAACGCTTCGAGCGGCAGGGTGTTGCCCTGCGGAACGGTGATGACCAGCGGGTTCCCCACCAGACGACTCCCTTCAGGCGGCAAGGGGTAACTTACCGCCAGCGCACTCTGACTGACCAATAAAGCAGCTAAATAGCCCAACAAGTTAATACGACGCATCATTCCCTTCCTCTGTCGCTCCGCGCGTCCGATAAGCATAGCCTCGATGAAAGAGGCCGCGCCCCGATCTCCTGACTTTTGTTTCATATACAGGTGACATACTATCGGATAACGCCGCATACCTGTATTAAGGAGACAGAGATGAATAATAAGGGCTCCAGCCTGACCCCGGCTCAGGCACTGGACACGCTAAATACGATGTATGAGCAGGCGGTAAATGCGCTGCGTGGCGCAATCAGTCGCTATATTGAAGACGGAACGCTTCCCGATGCAGAGGCCCGACTGAATGGCCTCTTTGTCTATCCTTCGCTTTCTGTGACCTGGGATGGCAGCGCCACCAACCTGCCGAAAACCCGCGCCTATGCGCGCTTCACGCATCCAGGCTGTTACTCCACCACCATCACCCGTCCGCAGCTGTTTCGCCCCTATCTGGAAGAACAGCTGACGCTGCTGTATCAGGATTACAACGCCCACATTACCGTGGAGCCTTCGCGCCACGAGATCCCCTATCCATACGTTATTGACGGCTCAGAGCTGACGCTCGATCGCTCCATGAGCGCCGGGCTGACGCGTCACTTCCCCACCACCGAGCTGTCACAAATTGGCGATGAAACCGCCGACGGGATCTACCATCCGGCGGAGTTTTCCCCTCTGTCGCACTTCGACGCCCGCCGCGTCGATTTTTCGCTGGCACGCCTGCGGCACTACACCGGCACCCCGGCGGAACATTTTCAGCCGTTTGTGCTGTTCACCAACTACACCCGCTATGTGGATGAGTTTGTCCGCTGGGGTTGCAGCCAGATCCTCGATCCCGACAGCCCTTACATCGCGCTGTCCTGCGCGGGCGGGATCTGGATCACCGCAGAAACCGAGGCACCGGAGCAGGCCGTTTCCGATCTGGCGTGGAAAAAACACCAGATGCCGGCCTGGCATCTGATCACCGCTGACGGCCAGGGCATTACGCTTATCAACATTGGCGTCGGCCCGTCGAATGCCAAAACCATCTGCGATCATCTCGCGGTGCTGCGCCCGGATGTCTGGCTGATGATTGGCCACTGCGGCGGCCTGCGTGAAAGCCAGTTGATTGGCGATTACGTGCTGGCACACGCCTATCTGCGCGACGATCACGTGCTGGATGCGGTGCTGCCGCCGGACATTCCAATCCCAAGCATTGCCGAAGTGCAGCGCGCGCTCTACGACGCCACCAAAGAGGTGAGCGGGATGCCGGGTGAAGAGGTTAAACAGCGTCTGCGTACCGGCACGGTAGTCACCACCGACGACCGTAACTGGGAGTTGCGCTACTCGGCTTCGGCGCTGCGCTTTAATTTAAGCCGCGCGGTCGCGATCGATATGGAGAGCGCCACCATCGCCGCGCAAGGTTATCGCTTCCGCGTGCCCTACGGCACCCTGCTGTGCGTCTCTGATAAGCCGCTCCACGGTGAAATTAAGCTCCCCGGCCAGGCAAACCGTTTCTACGAAGGGGCGATCTCCGAGCATCTGCAAATTGGTATTCGCGCCATCGACCTGCTGCGCGCCGAGGGCGATAAATTACACTCGCGTAAACTGCGGACCTTTAACGAGCCGCCGTTCCGTTAATCATAAAAAGGAAAGTTATGCAAACCACAACACCGCTCTCTGCACTGCGCCAGTGGCTGGCGTCGCAGGGGTTGGACGGCATTATCGTCCCGCGTGCCGATGCTTTTCAGAGCGAATATTGCCACCCCCATGCTGATGTGCTGGCCTGGCTGACCGGCTTTGACGGTTCGGCGGGCCACGCCCTGATCCTGCGCGATCGCGCCGTGCTGTTTGTCGATGGTCGTTATCAGGTTCAGGCCCACCAGCAGGTTGATCTGGCCGACGTGGAGATCCTGCATCTGCACAACGATCCGCTGCCAGCATGGCTGACACAGCACGTTGCAGCCGGCGCCCGTATCGCCTTCGAAGCCCTGCTGATGACTAACGCCCAGTTCGAGGGACTCAATGCCAGCCATTGCGACCTTGTTCCGCTGAACGACTCGCCGTTTGATGTTCTCTGGCAGGATCGTCCTGCGCCACCGACGGGCGCGATCCGTGAAATGCCCGTTGAGATCAGCGGAGAAAGCAGCGCCGATAAGCGTCAGCGCGTTGCTGCCCTGCTGGACGAGCAGCAGGTTGATTATCTGGCGATTACCCAGCCGGATAATATTGCGTGGCTGCTCAACGTGCGTGGCAGCGATATCCCGATGAGCCCGGTTCCGAATTCGTTTGCCCTGCTGGGCCGCGACGGCGCGGTGGAGTGGTTTGTCACACCGGAGAAAACGCAGGCGCTCCCGGCCTCGTTGCTGGAGAGCCTGGTCCTGTCGCCTGAGTCCGCCTTTCTGACGCGCAGCCAAGAGCTTTGCGCCGGTAAGCGTGTAATGGTGGATGCCGATTGTGCCCCTGTCGCCCTGCGCTTTGCGATCGAGCCACAGGGCGAGATTGTCTGGCAGGCCGAACCCATTACCCTGCTAAAAGCGCATAAGAACCCCACCGAGCTGGCCGGCTATCGCGACAGCCATCAGCAGGACGGCGCGGCGTGGGTCAACTTCCTCGCCTGGCTGACGCATGAGGTTCCCCGTCGCGAAGCCACTGGCAATCCACTGACTGAACTGGAAGCACAGGCTAAACAGCTGGCATTTCGCCAGCAGCAGCCCGGGTTTATCGAGCAGAGTTTTGCCACGATTTCCGCGTCGGCCAGTAATGCGGCGATGTGCCATTACCACTCCAGCGAGCAAACCAACACCGCCATTACCCGCAGCCATTTTTACCTGAATGATTCCGGCGGGCAGTACCACAACGGCACCACCGACGCCACGCGTACGCTGGCCTTCGGCACGCTGAGCGCGCAGTGTCGTCTGCACTACACCGCGGTCCTGAAAGGCTTTTTATCACTGATTACGCTGCAGTTCCCATCCGGCACCTGCGGGCATCAGATCGACGCCTTCGCGCGGCGTGAGCTGTGGGAGTTGGGGCTGGATTTTGATCATGGGACCGGACACGGTGTGGGTCATCAGCTGCTGATCCACGAGAACCCGCAGCGTATCGCGAAGAAGGTCAATCCGTGGCCGCTGGTGGCGGGGAGTATCATCACCATCGAGCCGGGGTATTATCTGGCGGATCAGTACGGGATCCGTATAGAAAATCAGGTGGAGATTGTCGAAAGCACTCCGGGGTTCTGCCGCTTTGCTTCGCTGACGCTGGCTCCAGTCGACCTGAGTCAGGTGGAGCTGCATCTGCTGAGTGACAAAGAGATCCAGTGGCTGGATGAATATCACCAGCAGGTACGCGAGGTGCTCTCGCCGCACGTTAATAGCGACGCCCGTCCGTGGCTGGTTGCGGCAACGGCGCCGGTGCGCGTGCACAGGTAGCCTATATTCGTCCTCACCCACAGGGTGAGGACGAACGCAGAAAAGCAAAGTGCCCCCTTTATCTGAAAATGTCTTTAAGATCGGGTCCAGGTGATATCACTTTGCCTTTTACCGCATCACAGATTTATTTTTTCACATCAGCAACGCGCTTACCTTTAAGTTGTTCATCGGTGAGGGTATTACCTGCTTTAAAGTAATCGATCACTGCTTTGTAAACGGAATACCCACCGGTTGTGTTACGCGCTTTACCCTCGGTAAACGTGGTAAAACCGTCACCGCCATCAGCAAGGAAGTTCTGGGTTGCAATGTGGTAAACCGTCGAATCCTCAATCGCTTTACCATTAAGTGTGAGCGCCAGGACCCGTTTTCCGACAGGTTTACTGCTGTCATACTTCATTTCCAGCCCTTTTGAGACCTGCAAGACGCCATTACTTAAACTTGCGCCATGTTCCATCAGACTACGTAATTGCTTACCGGTGAGATCCATGGTGACCAGGTCGTTAGGGAATGGGAACGTACTAATGATATCACCCATCGTAATCGCACCAGACGGGATCTCACTGCGGATACCGCCAGAGTTGGTTAAGGCCAACTGTGTATTTTTACCCGCAGCGGCCAGCAAAGCGTCCGCAGCCAGATTGCCCAGTGAAGCTGATTCACCATATGCACGTGTTAATTCAACCGGCGACTGAGCCACCGTCTGTCCAACCACTTCATCGAGTTTCTTATTCCAGCGGTCAATCACTTCCTTCGTTTGCGGATCGGGCTTCCACTCATCTGCGTAAATGGTTTTCAGTTCGAAATTTTTCATCGTGAAGTTATGTGGTTTCTCTTTGTAGTCCAGGACCAGTTTCCCTACATCGATACCACCACTGTCGGTTGAGAGGATCAGCGTATTGCCTACTTTAATCGGTTCCGGCGTACCGACATGCGCATGTCCGGTAATCAGAATATCCAGACCTTTTACCTGGCTTGCCGTCTGAATATCCTTATCCAGCGCACGACGCACATCGGTACTCCCTTTACTTGACTGACGGGCAGGCGTGCCTTCATGAACCAGTAATACGGTCAGATCCACTTTGTCCTTAAGTTCATCAATATAACGCTGTAACCATTTAATCTCATCCCGTGCTTCAATACCTTCGCGCATTACAGCAGAAACAGTATCATTGAAGGCAAATACACCGTGCAAACCTATCACGCCAATTTTCACGCCATCTTTTTCAATAATGGTATATGGCTTATCCCAGAATGCTTTATCGCTGTTCTGATAAAATATATTGCCCTGCACAATGGGGAATTTCGCCTGGCTAAGCTGGAGCAACGTATTATCCCAACCATCATCAAATTCATGATTTCCAATTGTGACCGCATCAAACGGCATGGTATTCATAATATCAATGATTGCTTTGCCCTTCGTTAAGCTGCTGATATAAGGGCCGGTAAAATAGTCACCTGCATCAAAAAACCATGTGGCTTTGTTTTTGTTTTTTTCATTTTTTACCAGAGTGGTGATATTCGCCCAGCCACCGATTTCACGTTTTCCGTCTGCAATCCATGGCACTTTATAGGGTTCCACATGGGCATGGAGATCATTGGTATAAATAATGGTGATATCCTTGGCACAAGCCCAGAGTGGTAATGTCAACAAAACACCCGCAGCAATCGCTTTTAATTTCATAATTTGTTCCTTCATTCACATTAATTTCGGGTATTTTACGTTCTGAAAGACATTGATACGTGCGCCTGTTCACACAATCAAATCGAAGTTATGGTCTAACATTAGCGACCTCTAAAAATCGTTGGTGACGTATATTGACTCAATTTACGATTAATACGTGCAAATCGTTTGGTTGCCGCAATTTAGGGCTACCCATATCGGCATCTGCAGATTACAGTTGGCCAGACTACAGACTGGGGTTCCCGGCATTGCACTGTCGAGCCTGCGGGAGTTATCCCCCACTGTTTGATGAACAACAATTTAATGAATGGCTGTCTGCTCACTTAAGTGCATATGCCTTTGAAAACGGTCATTTTTGTCCTGAATGTTATTGCAATAAAACTATCTGTTATGGTCATAATCCACGGGGAACACAGCGCGTTCAGTGCCGAATCTGCAGAAAAGTCTGGACACCTAAACGGCAATTACCAGGAGAAGTAATACCACCAGTACAGATTGAAACAGTGCCTTTAATTGTGCCATTCCAGGGGAGCAGAGGAGATCAGAAATTGTATGTTCTACTCAGTTTCGATGCTATCCGAGGTAATATCCTTCATCTTTCCACTAATTTTACTCAGCATCCGATCGGGGAAACCCTACGTTATCTCTGGAGAGGGAATATTGAGCCTGAATTGCATCATAGTGATATCGTAAAACGCGTTGATATGCGTGAGATGCATTTTCTACGCCGGAGTCAATTTGATGAAATTCAGTATGGAAGTGCAGTACTCAAACGCAACGCCAAAGGTGCTATTCTGCGTCCGGTTATCGCTGCCCACGGGCATTTTCGGGTACTGAATATCCTCTTTCCTGAGATAAAAACACATGTTATTTCTCACGAATGTTTTCTTCGTGGCGCGGTTATTACTGTGTGGGCAGAACTGTTTCGTCAACAACAAGGCGAGCTTTGGTTTATAGAAGAAGATATAAGCGACAGTGATACGAATACCCCATGGTATTTTCAGGGAAAAACGCACCATGGATGGTGGCAAAGTCAATGGTCACTTTGGATCCAGGGAAAAAACCGTAAGATGGTTTGCCCATTAACAGGGGGTGATAGCAGTAATGCTGAAATGCTCTCTATAGCGGCCAGCAGGCACTTCATCGATTGGCTATACAAACAAACGAATTTTACCCACAGTGCCCAATTATCCGCAGGTGGCGTAACGCAAATACTACTTTCCCTGGCGCATGATTATAACGATAGACTTATAACAGCCCCTTCGGGCGATTAGTACCGGCGTTTCCAGGAGTGGTGTGACGTAGGTTTCTTTGAGCGCTTCTGGCAGAACGGTTTGCTTGCCTGCGAATATCTGGACGGTATTCACTGGTCATGGTATTAGGCCATGTTGCATTTTACCCGTGGTCTTATCGTCTGGAATAAAGTCCTGGTGAGACAGGCTCTAAATACTTAGTATATATCATTAAGGGTTCATGTAGATACATGAACCCTTTTAATATATGCAGATAGATCAATTAGTCATTAAAAACCGATGATCGATTGCTTCTGTTTTTATAATTATATCTTTTTATTAATTTACAGTAACTGATGCCGTAGTAATTAAGTCAGACAGTTCTGTTTCGCTAAATAATCTTGCACGATAGCCCTCTGCAGGGAATTGAGGCGCGCCATCAGGTAGAGAAATTACATCGTAGATAGAGGCAATCATATTGCCGTTCACATCGGAGATAAAGAATGAACGGGCATGGTTGGTAAAAATAACGAAGTAATCATCATGGTCAAACACTCCCCCCATAAAATCAGTCCATTGGATGATGGGTTTTGTTGGTAGCTCAATAGGTGCGTGGATTTCTACAGCTGTTTTGGTTGCTAAGTCTACAGCATAGAATAGAATACGAGCCGGAGGTGTTGAATAGGCATCGTCTGTCGCATTGTCATTCATCGGACGAATTACAGGACTTCCATCCGCAGCAAGACAAGATCTATTATCAAAGACAGATAAAACAAATTTCCCCACGGTAGAGTCGATATTGTCAGCAAATGCACTGTTATTAGTGATACACACAGTGTGAGCACCATTTTCATAGTTAGTAATACCAGAGTTATCAATGTGAATAGTTTCTGGATTTACCGGGAATTGAGGATTGTAATTACCTGTATCGATTACCCATAAGATACTACCATCAGTGATAGATATGCCAAAAGTCGTACTCGTTGAACGGGAATGAACAATGACTGCCTCATCATTATTTGGACTACTTGCAATCCATGAAAGCGAGTTTAAATGAATATCATTAGGAGTGCTATTATTTAAGATTTGAGATCCGCTATACTCACTGGTGTAGTTTTTTGCCCAAATCATCTTCCCGGTCTGATCGTTGAATTTTAGAACCAAGGAATCTTGTCCCATCGTATTGGTTATCCGATTAGGGCTGTCGTTACCAAACATATAAATATCGCCTGCTGAGTCCCAGACTAAATCGTGCGTGTTTGAATAGTGATTGCCATTAGCGTCACGCAAATCGAATTCAAAGATGACATTACCGAGAATGTCAATTTTGAAAAAGCGACGACCATACCACGACATATCTTCATCGCTACCAGTATAGATGTAACCATTGTGAATTCTTAACGGCTGAAGATGATAAACCGATAAAAAGTTAAAACGCAGGTCGCCATTTTGGTCGTAACCACGGCCAGTAGATTGCATTAACCAGCTATTTCCCCATACAGATGTAAATAGCGCAGGATCTGTTTGTTCAATATCGAGGTGGAAGATGACAGATTTATCATAAACCTGATCTTCCGTACTAATAGAGAATGTCTGATTGAAAACTTCAGCCCCAGTTCCATCCTTAAATACGACCTGGACGTTGTTTGCATATTGCGCATACAGGCCAATAACAGGGATTTTTATGGTTTGAGAAACACCATAAATCAGATCCGACGTATAGGAAAAATCTACACTGGTTGGGCTGGTTGTCCTTTTTGATACAGTATAAGAATAGCTTACTGGCGTATCTGAAGTAAAATAAATGTATGCAGCGAGCTGATTGTCGGCCGGTGCAAGTTCAGTTTTAACATAATTAATTGTCATTATCGTATTCCTTTTGGGTTCGTTCCATTAGATGTAGATACGGTTTTTTGTCAGGACAGCAAGGGGTCGCCAATAGAAACAGCGAGCAAATAAAGGCCTGACTTATAACTTAGTACTGTAGTAATTAAAAAACTGATTTGTATTATAATGCTCCTCTTAAAAAACAGCTGAGTAAACAAGGATGAGTTTAATCATCCTGCAGATGAAGGCGAATCCTATTACTTGTGTAAATAGATCTCCTCAATATTCCAGATACTATTCAGGGTACATCTTTCGTGAGAGTTGAAAATGAGCGCCATCCTTTACTTCCGTCCAATTACCCCCCCACTCAACATCAACAGATAACTCCTTCGCTGCCCGAAACACCGCAGTTGCAATTGTCTGGTAATGTTTAAACTCCCAGGATGCTGTACCATTTATGACGGCGAATACATCGACGGCGTGCCCTGTTAAATGCCTGCTTTTTGACGTTAATGATTTTCCTGATGCCAGAAGCTCAAGCTGCCGCTTTTGCTTTCTTAACCCTTCTGAAATACCGAAATCAATAGGTGATAATTTCAATGCTCTTCTCATCACGTCAGACAGGTCCTTATGCACACCTTTAAGATTCTTTTCAGTAGCTATACCAAATTCATGATTTATCATTAGCATCTCCAGAAATTACGCCGGTAAATCCTGACATAATAATTTGTGCTAATGCCGGAAATAAATTCTTTTCCGACTGACCAGACTTAACGTCAAGGAAATGACTAACAAGAACACCCCATGCCTCTGACAATATAATTTTGGTGCAGCTTAAAAATGCATTTAATGATGGGTCTTTCCATGTCAAAACAATTACCTCCAACGATTGTATAAGTAAAAAAATTTACTGCATGATGAGACAATTTTTTGTAATTGAACTATATGGTGTTGCTGTGCAGTAAATAATAAACGTTGAGCAGCCCTGTTTTGTGATGAATGTCACACTCAATGCAATTAATAGCTTTTATCGATCGATTCTTTGTGAATGATAGTTATTTATTATTAATATGAATTATTTTATTTAGTAGTGGAATACATAAGAGGGGCGAGCGGGAGATGGGGTAACCCGATAGCGCGACGAATACCGGGTTCAGGAGGGATTATGCTGTAACCGTAACGCTCTGACCTTCATAGCTCAGGGTCTTACCCGCGACGATTTTGGCCTGTGCACCGCTTTCGCTCCAGTTTTCAAGCTTAAGCAGATCCTACAGCTCAACGTATGGGTATTAACCTAATGAAAATACGGCCATTTCCAGGAGTTATTGCTGCCGCTCAGATGCTGATTCGCTACCGCGTAACTATGCTCATGGTAGTAGCGTGTGTCATGTTTCATAAAAGATAATTTCGTGCGTCACACTGGCTATGGTCGTATGAAGCTTGCGCCGCACGTCAGCCTCATGCTGCCTGACTTTCCACTCGCCTTCTCCAAAAACCTTCAGGCTGTGCGCTGTCGGTCAATGTAACAATGGCAATTTCATCGGTTTAACACGTCAAATCTTTGCTGGTGCAGGTTCCTTAAAAAAAAGCCGCTCCCGGGGTAAGCGGGAGCGGCTTTTTCAACTTCCATAAACCCAGGTATTACTGGCTCAGGCATACCTTATGTTGTCGCGCGGAAGTCCAGAGTGCAAAGAATCCTACACGGCTTGCGTCCAGATAGATGCAGAGTCAACATCATCACCAGTCGGGTTAATTCCCGATCCTGCTGATAGTCATCAACACACTTTAAGGGATTCTTTCCCGTTAAAACGATATTTGAGATACCAGAGACGTGAACCGCCTGGATTAACAATCAGGTATTAACTGTGAGAATCAGCGAACTTAAAGGGAGATGAAGCAAGTTTTGGATTACAGATTTGGATATGGGTAAGAGACATAGGGTGGTCACTCCATTTTCAAACAGAAATGACCCAAATCTGACTAGCAAATTCTCCCGATGCAGAGGGGAAACTGAAAATGCATCGGTAAGGTTTTTCACGCTAACTTAATGAATCCAAATCGTATAAGGATTCACAACGCAGCATGAAAACAAGAATTTGGCTCCTCTGACTGGACTCGAACCAGTGACATACGGATTAACAGTCCGCCGTTCTACCGACTGAACTACAGAGGAATCGTGTGAACGGGGCGAATATTAGCGATGCCACCTGGTATTGTCAAAGGCAGAATGCACAATTCGTATCGTTTGCCGATTTATTCTCCACTTTGTGCATCTGGCAACCGTTCTGCACCACTATGTAGGGCCTGGTCACGTTTTTGCCGTGGGTATTTCCACAGCCAGCGTCCGCTGACCATCCGCCAGTAGAACAGTGCGCCGCGTACCGCCCAATCCAGGAACATCCCCAACCAAACGCCAACCACGCCCATTCCGAGCATGATCCCCAGCGTATAACCCGCCACTACGCGACAGCCCCACATTCCGAGCATCGAGACCCACATGGCAAAGCGGGCATCACGAGCCCCTTTGAGCCCGGCAGGCAGTACCCACGAGGCGGCCCAGATCGGCATAAAGGCAGCGTTCAGCCACACGAGGATAACCACCACGTCTTTAACGTCCTGCTCCTGGGTATAGAACGATGCCAGCAAGCTGGCAAACGGCGCGGTTCCCCATGCAATGGCGGTCAGGCCAAGGGTGGAGAGCCAGAATACATGGCGTAACTGACGCTCCGCCTGCCCTATCTGCCCTTTCCCGAGCCGTTTACCGGTGATAATGGTAGAAGCTGAACCGAGGGCGTTGCCCGGCAGGTTGATTAAGGCAGCGATGGAGAAGGCGATAAAGTTACCGGCAATAACATCGGTACCCATCCCGGCGACAAACATCTGGGTCAGCAGCTTGCCGCTGTTAAACAGTACCGACTCAATACTGGCCGGTACGCCGATGCCCATCACTTCCCAGATAATGGCAAAGTTCAGCGGCTTGAAATAGCTTTTTAAGCTGATGCGCAGCGCCGGGTTAAAGCCCACCGCCAGCACCGCAATAATGGCGACTGCGCCTACGTAGCGGGAGATAGTCAGTCCCAGCCCCGCGCCGATAAAGCCGAGCCCGTCCCAGGAAAAGATGCCGTAAATCAGCACGCTGCTGATCATGATGTTGAGGATGTTCATCCCACCATTAATCAGCAGCGGTATTTTAGTATTCCCCGCCCCGCGCAGCGCCCCGCTGCCAATCAGCGCAATCGCCGCGGCCGGGTAGCTGAGAACCGTCATTTCGAGGTACGACAGCGCCAGGGCTTTCACTTCACCTGTGGCCTCTCCGGCGACAATATTAATGATCTCTTCGCCAAAGTAGTGGATCACCGCCGCCAGCACGATGGAAAACAACGTCATGATCACCAGCGACTGCCTGGCCGCCGCCCGCGCGCGCTGCGGATCGCGTTTGCCGAGACTAAAGGCCACCACCACCGTGGTACCGAGATCGATAGCGGCAAAGAACGAAATGATCACCATGTTGAAGCTGTCGGCCAGGCCCACACCCGCCATCGCCTCTTTTCCAAGCCAGCTCACCAGGAAGGTACTGAGCACGCCCATCATCAGGACGCAGGTATTTTCCAGAAAGATAGGCACGGCAAGGGGGGTGATTTCACGCCAGAACAGAACTTTGTAACTCTTACGTTTGGCATACCAGGGCGTGCGTTGCACAACCTGGCGTAAAGCGGAGGTGACGTTCAAAATGGACCTTAAAGAGAGAAAGTTGAAACTCCTTTTCAAATAATGAGGGAGAATAGACGGTCCTGCAAAGTATTTCCCACAATAATATCCAGGGATTTACGACAAACTGTCGACAGAATCAGCAGTTGAACATAATGGGTAAGATCAGGTTTGACAAAACTTTTTTCGCCGCTAAGATAGCACTCCACACCGATTCCTCTGTAGTTCAGTCGGTAGAACGGCGGACTGTTAATCCGTATGTCACTGGTTCGAGTCCAGTCAGAGGAGCCAAATTTAAGAAGCCTGCTTACGAGCAGGCTTTTTGCTTTTCATCGTTGGCTTAAATGACGTTATGTTGCCAATAAAAAAGGCCCTCTGTGATGCAGAGAGCCTTTTTTTATAGCCTGCGGCGATTACTCGCTTTTTGCTTCGCCGTTTTTGATTTCGCCAATCACTTTCAGCTTTTTGGAGATGTCGCGGCGTTCTTTCGACAGCTCAGCATTTTTGATGATGTAGTCGTCTACGCGATCTTCGTAGTCGGTTTTCATGCTGGCAATGATGCCCTGAATCGCTTCTACGCTCATGCCTGGCTTGATGTAGTCGCTCAGGTTGTCCAGCAGCAGAACGCGCTTCTGGTTGTCACGGATCTTCTTCTCAACGTCCTGAATTTCACGTTGCAGTTTGTTCTTGCGGCGGAACAGACGGACAAATTCCAGAACGTCCTGGAACGAAGGCTTGGTAGTTTCCATTTTTACACCCCTGATAATGTGAGATTCGGATTCGTTTAAACAACCGCGATGGCGTTAACCTTACTGACAGCGATTGCTGATGACAATAATTTTTCCTTTGGCCCTATCATAACCTCAATTTCTGCTGAATCGAAGCAGCAGGCATCATAACTGCGCATGTCCGCTTTTTATTTGCGCAATGCCCGACAGATAAGATGAGACAGCAGCTCCAGCTGGCGAGCCAGCTCCATGCTCAACCATACATAGCCATGAATAGGCGTTTCCGCCACGTTTTCACCGCGCTGATCGTTGATCAGCTGGCGCAACTCGGCAACGATTTCGTTCAGCCGCTCGGTATTGGCCAGAATCGGCTGCGGATTACCTTCGTACAACGCATGGGCGATGGTGAGCAGCGTTTGCTGGGTCATCTGCTGCGTCTCTTTCAGCGTCCGGGCATTGAGCATAACAAAATGGCTGGCCCGGGAGGCCCAGTGCGCATTGATTTGCAGCTCCAGAATGCAGACCAGGTTGCGGCTGACGGTCTGAATCGCTTCGAAGATGGATTTCTGAATATGGGTCTCTTTGCTGGCCGGAGTAATCAGGCTGCGCATTTTGACCACGTCATTGAGGATGGTTTGCAGGTGTTTCTCAAGCCGCGGGCGTTCGACCAGATTGGGGGAAAAACCAGCCTGATAGACCCGGTTAAAAGCGGTGACGTAGTTCGCCATCTGAATACGCCAGTGCAAAAACGCCCGCTGCGGCCAGATGCCGGTAAACAGCATCGCGAGCAGGGAGCCGAGGATCACGTCGCCGCTTCGCCATAGGGCGGTGTGCATGTCTCCCGTCGGCGCACCGATCACCACCGCAAGGGTGATGCCAATCAGCAGCGCCTGGTAGGGCCGTTTGCCCAGTGCAAGCCAGCCGCAAAGGAACATAGCGACCGCGCACCACACCAGCATCAGCGGCAGAGAGAAAAGCTCAAGCTTCAGGGCTATTAGCCCCAGTACTGAGCCGAGGATAGTTCCACCAATACGTTCAAACGCGCGCGGGACCACATTGCCCCAGAAGGAGATCGGCCCCATGATCACCACCAGCGTGATCAGCGGCCATGTCCCCTCCGGTACATGCAGCAGACGTACCAGTAAAAAGGTGAGGACAAACGCCAGCGCAATACGGCATCCATGAACCGTGCGGTAGTGGCGATACAGGCGAATTTCAAAAGGCGTTAATGATTTGTCGGGGCGCACACACGCTCTCCAGCATTACGGCAAACCCTGATTGTACTGCGTTTTCTGCCGAAGGAGTGACCTCCGGCAGAAAAACCCGGCAAAGCGTGGGTATTGACGACCTTTTAACCAACTTTGTTTTGTACAGGAATAAACATTTCGATATCCCAGTAGCCGTCTGCGTTGCCATCATTCAAATAACGTTCGAAACAGGGTTTCGGCGCAATCTGGTATTTGCCGTCTTCAAGCAGGCTGTCGAAGAAATGATTCCAGGGGGTGGCAAAGTCGTGATTTTCAACCCGGGCGGTCGCTGCAGCATAGTCGCCTTCGGCCACCTCGGTAAGGATCACCCCTTCGCTGTTGGCGGGGATCGTAAAATCGTCCGGCACGGTGATCACCGTGTCGCAGCGGAGCTTATCAGCCGGTACTTCGTCAGGGTTATCATAATAGACCGCCACCCACTCCAGCGGCTGGATCCGCTGGCCGTTTACCCACATCATCAGTTGTTCAAAACCCTGCTTAACGGTTTGCTCCCAGGGGCCAACCAGATGAAAACCGGCGATTTTGCGTTTGTTCTGGTGCGTGATGCTGTAGTCCATGCTGCCTCCGTTTGATTACTGTATATACATACACTCTAAAGCAGAGAAAAGCGGTTTAACAATTGTGCTGTGTTTATTATGTGAGCAGACTCGCACCCTCGCCAGCCTGCTCACTGCCGGGTCAGGCTTTGTGGTGCAGATAGTCGCTCAGACGGGAGAACATTCCCCCTTTGCCGACGCTTTCCAGCGTCACCAGCGGCCAGTGAGCCACCACTTTATCGCGATCGTAAAGCTCAATCTCACCTACCCGCTGGTGCGCAGCGATCGGGGCTTCCAGCTCTTTTTTGTCCAGCACGTATTTGGCTTTGATATTCGGCACCTCTGACTTCGGCAGGGCCAGCCAGAAGTCCTGGTCGGTACCCAGAGAGATCGTCTCTTTGTCGCCGTACCAGATACGCTCGCTGCCGACCTGCTTGCCATTATGCAGGATCTGCACGGTATCGAAATTCTGCTGTCCCCAGTGCAGCAGCTTGCGGGCCTGATCCTCACGGCCTTTCGGGCTCTCAGCCCCCATGATAACGGCAATCAGGCGGCGCTGGCCGTCAACGGCCGAGGCAATCAGGTTAAAACCGGCGCCGGAGGTGTGGCCGGTTTTCAGACCGTCGACGCTGAGCGATTTATCCCACAGCAGGCCGTTGCGATTCTGCTGGGTGATGCCGTTCCAGGTCAGGCTCTTCTCGCTGTACATATGATAAAAGTCAGGCTCGCCGTGGATGATGGCGCGGGAGAGCACCGCCAGATCGAAGGCAGAGCTGTGCTGGCCCGGGGCATCCAGGCCGTGAACCGTCTCAAAATGGGTATCGCGTAAATTCAGCTTTTGCACATAGTCGTTCATCATCTTGACGAACTGGGGCTGTCCGCCCGCCACGTAGTCGGCCAGCGCCACG